>JALYTZ010000049.1 GCA_030854025.1 Vulcanimicrobiota bacterium | reverse complement strand
GAGCGTACTTCCCCGGGCGGAATCTGAGCGGCGGCTTTGAGCGCGGCCTGCTCGAACGGGGTCAGGTCGCTGATGTCGATGTGCGTTTGGTCGACGCGCCAGGTAGCAAAGAAATCGGTCAGCATGTCGTGCAGCCACCGCGGAGCTTCGCCCCGTTCGACCGGCCGGCGAAGACGCCGTTCGATCTGTTCGCGGACGCGGTCGAACGGTTCGCCTCGATCGATACCGACGAACGCGATACGCGCCTCTTTGTAACCGACGTAGAGGCGGCCGATGGGGGTTTGCAAGACGGTTAATGAGACCGGCGCCGAACGGTGCTTGCGCTTGATCAGCGCGATGTGCTCGACAATTTTGGCGGCCAGATCGCACGATGGAGCCGGCTGCGGCAGACAGGAGAGGCAATAAGCAACGCCTTCGTACTCCTCGTAGAGTTCTTGACACGGCGGGCACGCAAGCAGATGACTGTGGACGGCTTCGCGCAATGGGGGCATTCCCTCGCGAATGTCATCCCACAGCGCTTCGACCTCACGACAGCGCATGGACGGTTGCTCCTTGGGGAACGATTTTCCCGATTTGCGGGCCGAGAATGCGCCGCAAAATGCGCACGGCCCGGTGGACGTGCGACTTCACGGTTCCGATCGGCTGGTAGAGAATTTCGGCGATTTCGGGATGGCTGCGCCCCTCGATGAAACGCAGCGTCGCGGCGGCGCGCAAATGCATCGGCAACTGCAGCAGCGCTCGCTCGACGAGGACCATATCCGCATTCTGCTCGACGATCGTTTCGGGCTGCATCGGCCCGTCGTGCGTCGTTCCCCGCAGCAGCGCGTCGGGATCGGCGAGCGAATCGAGCGCGACGTTCGTCGGCCGCTTGCTCCGAAGTCGGTTGCGCGTCACGTTGAGCGTGATCGTATAGAGCCAAGGCTGCAAGCGAAGCTCCGAACGCTGTTCGAGCGACATCTTGCCCAGTGCGCGATACGCGCGCACGAATGCGTCTTGAACGATTTCTTCGGCGTCTTCGCGATTGCCCGTCATGCGAAGGGCAAAACCGTACAATCGCCTTTGAAATTCTTCAACGACGGAATCGAAACGCTCGACGCTCGGCGTTCCGGCTTGCGATCGAATCGTCGCCGCCTTTTTCGCCGAAACCGCAGGTGGCACGCTGTACTCCCTCAGGAGTGGTGCGAGAGCGCTCATACACGCGTCCCAACACCGCCTCATGTCGTATTGGTTTCACATATACCCGTTCGTTTCCTTAAATCCGCGCGCCGTCTTTTAGGCCGCGGAAAGGGCTTTCGCGCGCCCCGGCGGAAGGGCGATTCATGACGCAAAAAGCGCTCATGCCAGCACCGCTTGACCGTTCGGACGCACGTCGCGCCGAGCGGTTTTTTTGTTTGCGAGCGGAAGAACGTAAAGGGGAACCACTGGATGGACAATGTCATCGAACCGAAGCAGATTGCTTTCGACGCGTACACGATGTGCAGCTTTCTTCCGGATCTCGATTCATCACGGGCTATTCCGCTGCTGCTCATCGGTTACCGTCGCGGCGAAGATCCCTCGTTCGTGTGGCTCGTTCCGAAGAGCGGCATCAGCGCGCACGGATTAACGACCGATCCATACTACGCCAAAGTCTTACACGATCCGCATTCGTACTTTCATAAAAAGCTAAGCAAATACGTCGAAGCGACCGGATGCGTGAAACGCGGTATCGAGATGTTAATCGATTACCATCAGAGCCATCTCGCGTTCACGCCGCTCGTGCAAATGGACGAAATGCCGTTCACGCACCCGATGTCGGTCGAACTCGTAGGCGTTTGAGCATCGGCCGTAACCGGCTGATCGTCGTTTGCGCGAATGGACCGTTTGTACACGATCGTCACCGGCATCGCGTCACCGCGGTCCTTCAGCGTTCCCGTGATCGTAAGCGTTTCATCCAGCGCCAGCAGGAGCGCTCCGCGAACGGCGTAGTAGGCCGTTCCCCGCATTCGAATGTTGCCGCGCATGGAAATGCGCGGATGGTCGGGGAGCGGGCCAGTCATCGGTCCGGCAGCATCGAAGCCGACTCCCACTACCGGGCGGCCGGAAACCCGCCCGATGGATGCTCGCAGAAGAAACCCCTTGAGCGATCCGCCCGTAATCGGCGACGGAAACTTGAACGGAACGCTGCCGTGCAGGTGCAGCAAGTCCGAAAGCGTCTGCGCATCGAGCTCGATCGCGAACGGCTGATTGAGCACCGTGAGATAATCGGGATCCGCATCCGCGACGTCGGCAAACTCTCCGGAAGCGTTCATCTCTTGAACGAAACTGGCCCGCGCCGGCGCGCGGCTGCCTTGGTCGGTCCGCATGTAGCGGACGGTCGCCATGAACTGCGTCCGCTTGCCTTGCCGAACGATATGGAGCGTTTGCGTCCCGTCGTAGCTAATCCGGCTCTCGAGACCGGCCGAACCGATATGGTAGCTGTCGTTTCCGCTCACGGTATAACGCTGGTCCGCCAAAGCCGGAGCGCAAAACGCAATCACGGCTGCAAAGCAAAGACCGAGGGCCGGGGCGCTGGTGCGCGTAATGGTGACTCTCGCTTTCTCTGGATCGGTTCGGGGCTTGCTTGACACCATTATCCCAGGAAATAGGGTTGCGCGAAACATCAGGCTCGGCAATTTATTACCGATATTCTAAGAGTTATGCGGGCGACTCTTGATGTGTAAGCTCTGCCGGTGAACTGCACCCGTTTGATCGCGGCCGCGGCCACGCTGGCTTTTGCGCTGAGCGTCGTACCGGCGGCCGCCGAGCCGACGGCCGAAGTCGACGTTGCGCACCGCTCCGCCGTTTCGGCCAAGCTGCAGAAGATCTACCGCACCGCGTACGACGAGGCATACAGCCGCCACGCGATCGTTCAGAGCGACGGAACGACGTTCGTGTCGACCGGCGACATCGACGAAGAGTGGCTGCGTGATTCGAGCGCGGTCATGATTCCGTACATCGGGCTCAACCAAACCGATCCGTACGTGCGCTCGATGCTTCGCGGCGTCATCGCGCGGCAGGTGCGCTACATCGGGCTGGACCCGTACGCCAATGCTTTTACGCTGAATTACCGCGTCGGCGAACGCAAGTTCGAAATGGATTCACTGCTCTATCCGATTTGGTTTGCGTATCTGTACTGGAAGGCGAGCGGCGACCGCTCCGTCTTCACCCCCGACTTTCAGCACTCGATGCACATCATCGTGGAAACGCTTCGCACCGAGCAGCACCATCAGACGCGTTCGCACTACACGCATCCCGAACTGGCGAACGGCGGGAAGGGCAGCCCGGTAGCCTTCACGGGCCTCGTGTGGACCGGATTCCGCCCGTCGGACGACGCGGCGCGCTATCACTACAACATTCCGGACAACATGCTGGCGGTGGTGGTCCTGCGCGACCTTACCGAAATCGAGCAGAAAGTGTTTCGCGACCGCTGGATGGCGGACAATGCGTACGGCATGTCCGTGCAGATTCAGCGCGCGATCGAGCGCAATGCGCTGACGAACGTCCCGGGCTTTGGCCGGATATACGCCTACGAGATCGATGGCCTCGGGCACGCTAATCTGATGGACGATGCGAACGTTCCGTCGCTGCTTTCCATCCCGTATTTCGGTTACGAAGGCGTTCACGACGTCGTCTATCAGGCGACGCGGCGATTCGTGCTCTCGCCGCGCAACCCGTATTTCTACACCGGAAAATTCGCCTCGGGAATCGGCAGCCCGCATACGCCGCACGGCTACGTCTGGCCGCTGGCGCTCGTCATGCAGGCCGTAACCTCGACCGATCGTCAAGAACTGGACTCGGTCATGCAGTATATCGCCGTTTCAGACGTCGGCGATCACCGCTTGCACGAGTCCTTTAATGCGGACTGGCCCGAAGCCTATACGCGCGGCGACTTTGCTTGGCCGAACGCGCTGTTTGCGCAGCTCATGCTTACTCGCGGCGACGGCCGGCTGCCGATTTCACTCGCAAAGTAGCGCCTCTGCGTCAGGAACGCGACGCTTCGGTTTCCCGTTGAACGTTGTCGAGGTAGACGACGGTGATGTAGGCCGTGGCCAGCACGTTCATGATCGTTCCGAGTATCAGCGCGGGCCAAAGCTCCGGTCGCGGGACGTGCTGGGACTGCAGAAGCAGTTCCACCAGTGAAATGAGTGTCTGCCCGAAAATTTGAACGCCGAGGAGAGCCAGCGCGCGCGAAAAGTTGCGGCTTGAAAGCGTGATGCTCCGAAAGAGCGCCGATGGGACAAGCGCGAGCGTCCTCACGTTTGGCGCAAGGCTCGCATCGATATCGGCATAGACGAGCGTGGCGAGCACCATAAAGAAAAGCGTGCCGACGAGGAGTGCGCCCAAAAACGCCGGTCCGCTCGCGGGTGCAATCGTTCCCAGTGCGTAGTTGTAGATCATGTTCTGCACGAATTGGATCAGAATGATCGCCCAGAGCCGCTCGAGGGTGCGGCCGGCGCGCGCGGCGGCCGATTCCAGATCTGCGCGCACGTCGCTGCCGACGTTCACCATGACGATCGCTCCCAAAACCGGCGAGAGCAGGAGGCCGATGCTGAACGTGACGACGGTTGAATAATGCGACGCCATGGTCGCCGCGAGTTGGGCCACAATCGTTAGAATGGACGCGACGGCGTAGAGCGGCCAGCGTTTTGCGCACAAACCCAGCGCGCGGAGCGCGAGAGCGGGAAGCGTGGCGGTTTGCGTTGGTTTGTCAGCGTTCGGGGGCAGCGAATTCAGAACGGAGTCCTTGAGTGTTCTTGCGCGCCGGAAGATAAAATCGAACGCTCGCCGTTTCTCGGCAGACGACCACATCCTCGGGATCGGCGAAGGTTCGTCCGTCGACGTCGATCGTGAAGCGCCCGGCGGCCAAACCCGCCAGCGCCGTGCGTACGTTGCGCTGAAACTTATCGTAGGGAGCGCGCGCACCGATCGACTCCCGCACCGCCAGAGCAACCAGGTGCCGCAACCGAAGCGGCGTGGCAAGAGCAAACGCAGGTGACCCGTTGGAGCTGACGGCGTGGAGATCGATCGGCACTCGGATACGGATCACGACCCCGCAAGTTTGGGCGAACTTCGAGGAGCCGCCTGCCGCCAGAGAGTAACGATTGCGCCAATGACCGCATTCGCGAATTTTTCCGATGCTCAGGTTGCCGGCGCCGCCGAGAAGTTCATCGCCAAAATGAATGAAAACGATCTCGCCGTCGAGATCGGCCGAACCGAACGGGACATGGATTCGAGCAGCCGGAGCGCGCTCATCGAAGCGGTGTTCGATGCGTTTCGCGAACGCGGCGAATCGTCGGAAGACGCGGCCGAAGGGGCCGGAACGGCCGTTACCGCAATCGAATCGGGAGACGCGGCTGCGGTCGAAGCGCTTTTAAAGTACGCTCAGCAGAACTCAGGCTTGCTGCGTGAAGCCGCCATTACGTTCATCGAATCGCATCCCAAATTAGCTGCGCAGCTCTCGCCGGTTCTGGTTGACGGGATCGCCAAAAAACTGATGGTGCCTTGAGCGAACCGCCGCGTCGACGGCGCTCGAGCGGATACCGGCAGACCGGCCGGAACAGCGGCGGATTTTCTATGTGGCCGCTTTTCGTGGTGATCGTCGTTCTCGGACTTTTTATCGGCGGCGTGCTGGCGCATTTTCTCGGTTCGCCGAAAGCCGCTCCGCAGAAGCGCACCGTCGTCACACCGCCGTTGCCGATAGCAAACGTAACACCGTCGCCGGTCGAGCCTACGCCGCGACCAATGCGAACGCCGTCAAAGCCCCCCGTCGCTGCAATCACACTGCGGCCGACCGCCACGCCGAAAACCACACCGACCGGTGCGCCGACCGCAGCACCATCGCTCGCACCGACTTCCGCTCCCACCGTCGCGCCCACGCAAGCACCGACCACGGCGCCGGTTCGCAGGCCGCCCGCTACCGTCGCTCCGCGTCGAATCGAACCGATTGCGCGCAAGCCGGAGCCGCCGGCCGTCGCCCCCGCAACGCCCGCGGATACCTCGGGTGCCGTCGTCCGCTCGTACATCAACGCGCTGGCGGGCGGCAATCGCGATTCGGCGCAGCAGTATCTTTCGAGCGGATCGGTCGATCAGGATTCGTTCATCGACGCAAGCGCGCACATCGCGAGCTTAACCTCGGAACTCAATGCCGACGGATCGCGCAAGGTCGACGTGAATCTCGACACCGCAAGCGGAAAGTACTTTATCACCTTCACCGTCACCGGCGGCCGCATCGCCGACCACACCGCAATTAAACCCTGAAGCAGACGCGCTAGGGATATTCAAAACGATGAGAAGACTGGCGCGGTTATTTCTTGATGCCTACTATTTGACGGAGGTCGTCGCCGATCAATAGATCGACCGCGAGGGCGGCGAGGAACGTGCCGATCGCGTATGCCGAGAACAGGCGGCTTTCGAAGACGAGTGCTCCGCCAAGAAGCCGGAGCGCGACGAATGCAGCGATAAGACCTAGCGCAAAACGAAGCACGCCCGGAAGTACCGATGCGCCTTGCGGTCGTCGGCGCAGTGTTTGGCCTACGAGGCGCACTGGTGGATGGCGACCGATGTCCCACAGGGTTAGCGAGAGAACCCAGAGCAGCGACACGGCGACGAGGCGCGAGAACGCATCAAAGACCAGCGGCGACACGCTACTCTTCGTCGGGCCAGGTTGCCAGTTCGCCGACGGCGGCGGTCTTGAGAACCTTCAAGCCGAGCATCGCGCACTTCATGCGCGTCGGGCTAATACCGATTCCGACGTTTTCGAGCACGGTTTCTTTCGATAAACGCGCGACTTCTTCGAGCGGCATGCCTTTAACGGCGTCGGTCAGCATCGACGCGGATGCCTGACTGATCGCGCAGCCTTTGCCGGAAAAACGAACGTCGGCGACCGAGCCGTCCTGCGCAACCAGCAGTTCCATCCGAATCTGGTCGCCGCATAGCGGATTCACGTCCTCTGCCGCTGCATCCGGCTTTTCCAAATGCCCGAAGTTGTGCGGATTGCGATAGTGATCGAGAATGTAGTCGCGGTAAAAGTCGTCCATTTAGAAGGCGCTTCGCCCTGGGCTGCGCGCCCCCCACTGCGTGGGGCCCCCATTTTTCCGCATGGCGCCTTTGTGTGGTTGCTGGTTTGGACGCTCCCCGTGGGCGCCGCGATTGTTGGAGTAAATAGGTTTGACGGCGCCTCGCCCTGGGCTGCGCGCCCCCCACTGCGTGGGGCCCCCGTTTTTCCGCATGGCGCCTGGATGTGATTGCTGACTTGGACGCTCCCCGTGGGCGCCGCGATTGTTGAAGGGGTTGCGGCT
>JALYTZ010000035.1 GCA_030854025.1 Vulcanimicrobiota bacterium | reverse complement strand
CGTACAATCAGGGCGACGCGGCCATCATCGATCATCGCACGTACGTCATGTGCAGCGACGGCGACATGATGGAAGGCATTTCCAATGAAGCGGCGTCGATGGCCGGCCATCTTCAATTAGGCAAGCTCATCGCATTGTACGATGACAATAAGGTTTCGCTCGCCGCCAAAACCGACGTTACATTTACCGAAGACGTCGGCGCGCGTTTTGAAGCGCTCGCGTGGCACGTGCAGCACGTCGACGATGGGAACGACGCGGCGGCAATCGACCGCGCCCTGACGACCGCCGAAAATGTTACGAACAAACCGTCGCTCATCATCGTCCATTCGCACATCGGATATGGGTCGCCCGAGCAGGATTCATTTAAAGCGCACGGTGAGCCGCTCGGCCCCGAGAATGTGAAAAAGACGAAAGAGCATCTCGGCTGGCCGCTGGAACCGGATTTCTACGTCCCCGACGACGTGCTGGCGTTTTATCGCGACATCGGCGACCGAGGCACGCAGAACCAGCGCGCATGGCAGTCCACGTTCGACGCCTGGAAGAACGCGAACGGCGACCTGTGGACGAACTACGAGCGCGCGCTCGACAAACGCGCGCCGCAAATCGCCTGGCCGGAGTTTACGGCGAAAAACGCCGACAACATCGCGACGCGCGAAGCCGGCGGCACCGTCATCAATGCCATCGCCAAGGCCGCGCCCGAACTGATCGGGGGATCGGCCGACCTCGATCCGTCTACAAAAACGTACTTGGAAGGGTTCGGCGATTTTCAGCCCGGCTCGTACGGCGGGCGAAACATCCACTACGGCGTTCGCGAGCATGCGATGGCGGGAATCAATAACGGACTCGCGCTTCACGGCGGTCTGTTGCCGTTCGGCGCTACGTTCTTGAACTTCCTCGACTACATGAAGGGCGCGGTCCGCCTCGCCGCGCTCAACAAGATTCGCTGCTACTACGTGCTCACGCACGACTCGATTTTTCTGGGTGAAGACGGTCCGACGCATCAGCCGATCGAACATCTCGCGCACATGCGCGCGACGCCGAATCTCACAGTGCTGCGCCCCGCAGATGCAATCGAAACACTCGCCGCATGGAAGCTGATGATCGATGCGAAAGAAGGGCCGTGGGCGCTCGTACTCAGCCGTCAAAAACTTCCGTACCTCGGCGATCGCGCGGTCGACATGAGGAAGGGAGCGTACGTGCTGGTCGACACCGCGGGAACGCCGGACGTGATATTGATAGCGACCGGATCCGAAGTGCAGCTTGCGGTCAAAGCTGCCGTTCTGCTGGACGACGCCGGTAAGAAAACGCGCGTCGTCTCGATGCCTTCGTGGGAACTCTTTGCTGGGCAACCGCAAACCTATCGCGATAGCGTTCTTCCCCCCGCAGTCAGCGCGCGAGTGTCGATCGAAGCGGCCTCCACGTTCGGCTGGAAGCAGTGGGTCGGCGATCGAGGCATCGCATTTGGAGTCGATCATTTCGGAACATCCGCCCCGGCCGCTGATATAGCAAAAGAATACGGGTTCACTCCCGAACATATCGCCGAAGTCGCCAAGCAGCTTTTTTAGGAGAAACGAATGGAAAACCAAGTGCACCAATTGCTGGAAGCCGGGCAGAGCGTGTGGCTCGACAATCTGCGGCGCAGCATGTTTGCTTCCGGCGAACTCAAAGCGCTCATCGACAAAGGCTTGCGCGGCATGACTTCCAATCCGACGATCTTCGAAAAAGCGATCGGCACCGGAAACGATTACGACGAACAGCTCCAGTCACTGCTCGGGAAGCAGCACGACGCGGATGCGTTGTTCTGGGAACTGGCCATCGCCGACATCCGCAGCGCTTGCGATCTATTCGCACCGATCTATCAGGATAACGACCGCAGCGACGGCTTCGTGTCCCTAGAGGTTTCGCCGCTGCTCGCGCACGACACGGCCGGCACCATCGAAATGGCCAAGTCGCTATGGAAACGCGTTGACCGTCCGAACCTCATGGTCAAGATTCCCGGCACGAACGAGGGCGTTCCGGCAATCGAAGAGTGTATCGCCGCGGGAATCAACATCAACGTGACGCTGATCTTCTCGATCGAAATGTACGAGAAAACCGCCCAAGCATACGTGCGCGGCTTGCAGCGCCGAGTCGAAGCGGGGCAGCCGATCGACGGCATTCACTCGGTCAACAGCGTATTCGTCAGTCGAATCGATACCGCGGTCGATAAAATTCTGCAAGGACGAATCGACAAGGCCGAAAAGAACTTGTCGTCCCTGCTCGGGAAAACCGGCATCGCAAATCTGAAGCTGACGTATCAGAAGTTCCTCGAGATCTTCAACGGCCCGCAGTTCGCGCAGTTAAAGAACGCTGGCGCGCACGTTCAGCGCCCGCTCTGGGCGTCGACATCAACGAAGAATCCGAGCTATCCCGATTTGATGTACGTCGAACCGGTCGTCGGAAACGATACGGTCAACACCATGCCGCCCAATACGCTCGACGCCTTGCTCGATCATGGCATAGTAAAACGCGACACGGTGCTCGAAGGCGTCGACGAAGCGCGCGCAACGATGAAGGCGCTGCAGGATGCGCGCATTTCGCTTTTCGAGGTAACTCATCAGTTGCAGATCGAGGGCGTTGCTTCGTTCAGCGACTCATTTGCGGCGCTCATCGGCGCGATCGTCTACAAACAAAATCAGCTGGGCTCGGGTCGCAAACGCGTCTCTTCCTCACTCGGCGTATCGGAATCCCAATACCAAAGCGCTCTTGCCGGTCTCGACAGTAAGGACTTTCTCAAAAAACTCTGGGCGAAAGATCCGAGCGTGTGGTCGAACGATCCGGCCCACGCCGAAATCATCAAGCACGCATTAGGCTGGCTTGAAATTCCGCAGCACGTGCTGGAATCGGTTCCGAATCTCAAAGCATTCGCCAAAGACGCGGCCGCGCAGTTCACGCATGCGGTCGTGCTCGGTATGGGCGGTAGTTCGCTGGCGCCCGACATCCTGCGGGAAACCTTCGGCAAGGTTGACGGATACCCGCAGCTTCACGTTCTCGATTCCACCGACCCCGAGCAAATCGGCGATCTCGAATCGGCGATCGACCTGGAAAACACGCTGTTCATTGTCGCGAGTAAGAGCGGGACGACGACCGAACCCGACGCCTTTTACCGCTATTTCCACGCCAAAGTCAGCAAGGCGGTCGGTTCGGCAAAAGCCGGCTCGCACTTCGTCGCGATCACCGACCCCGGAACGGAACTGGAGAAAGAGGCAAAGGCTCAAAGCTTTCGCGCAACCTTCGTAAACGATCCGAACATCGGCGGACGGTATTCCGCGCTTTCGTTCTTCGGCATGCTTCCGGCCGCGGTGGCCGGCTACGACGTCAATCTGCTGCTCGATCGCGGTTTGGGCGCGATGCACGCGAACGATAAGACGGTTAAGCCGTCAGAAGCCCCCGGGCCGAAATTCGGTGCGGCAATTGGAGCGCTGGCGCTAGCGGGACGCGATAAACTCACGATCGTCACGCACCCGTCAGTACACGCCTTCGGCGCGTGGGCCGAACAACTGATCGCCGAATCGACCGGCAAAAACGGCAAAGGCATTTTGCCGGTTGAGGGTGAGCAGCTCGGCGGCCCCGATGCGTACGGCGACGATCGCGTATTCGTCTACGTGGGCGGCGATCTCCCGAACTCGCCCAACGAGATCGAGTCGAAACTGCACTCGCTCGAAGCCGCCGGTCATCCCATAATTCGTCTCGCCATGAACGATGCGTACGACGTCGGGGAGCAGTTTTTTCTGTGGGAAGTCGCGACCGCCGCGGCCGGCTCAATCCTGAACATCGATGCTTTCGATCAGCCCAACGTTCAAGAATCCAAAGACAACACGAAAGCGCTTCTCAAAGAGTACGCCGCCAGCGGTTCGATGGGCGATCCAAAAGCCGAGATCGAGGATGACGCCTTTGCAATGACATTCATGACGGGCAGCTCGTCGATTACCGCGAGGGATGCCGGAACGGCGCTCGCCGCGCTCTTCGCGCAAGTCAAACCGCACGACTACGTTGCCTTCTGCGCGTACGTCGACCGCAACGAACGCAATGCAGCTGCACTCAGCGAAATGCGACTTGCCGTTCGAGATGCCAAGCGCGTCGCAACCACCGTCGGCTTCGGACCACGCTTCCTGCACTCGACCGGTCAAGAACATAAGGGTGGCCCCGACACCGGCGTATTCGTGCAAATCACCGGCGAGAGCGCTGAGGATCTGCCGATACCCGGCATGAACGTGGGTTTTCGCACGTTGATTGCCGCGCAGGCACTCGGCGATCTTCAGTCGCTCGACAAGCGCAACCGACGCGGCGTGCGCATTCACATCAAGGGCGACGTTCGCAAAGGCCTGCAGTCGCTCGCAACCATGATCGACGACGCCGTCAGCGCGAAAGCGTAAGGAGCACGATGCAACTTGGAATGGTCGGCCTCGGTCGAATGGGCGCAAACATGACGACGCGATTGATGCAAGGGGGGCATGCCGTCGTCGTCTACGATCGCAGTGCAGATGCGGTCAAAGCCGTCGCGTCCGGCGGAGCTACCGGCGCCGATTCGCTCGCCGATGCGGTCGGTAAGCTTACGGGCACACCCAAAGTGGTGTGGGTCATGGTGCCTTCCGGCAAACCGACCGACGAAACGATCGACGCGCTGATCGGGCTGTTAGGCAAGGGCGACATCATCGTCGACGGCGGCAACACGAACTACAAGGAGGGCCTGGCCGCATATGAGCGCTGCAAGGCAAAAGGCGTATCGCTTGTCGATGCCGGAACGAGCGGCGGCGTCTGGGGCCTCGAGGAAGGCTACTGCCTGATGGTCGGCGGCGATGCCGGGGCCGTTTCGGCGTGCGAGCCGATTTTTCGCACGCTCGCACCGC
>JALYTZ010000002.1 GCA_030854025.1 Vulcanimicrobiota bacterium | reverse complement strand
TCTCGTTCATCATCTTCATGGCTTCCACCACTGCGACTAGCTGCCCCGCGGTCACGGCATCGCCTTCACGCACGGCCAGTTCGACTAGAACGCCGTGCATCGAAGATCGGACGTCGTTGCCCCCGGCGGACGCTGCACGCTTCTTTCGCGTCATGCGCGGAGCCGCTCCGTTGGCGGGGATGTGCGCTTGCGGAACGTCCAGGAGCCGCACCGAAAAGAGTTTGTCGTTGACTTCGACGCGGATCACTTCGCCGCGCGCCGCGACCGATTCGGGAGGCGCGTTGGCAGGTACGGATGCACCGCCGTTCGTGAAATGGGATGCCGCAAACGGTTCGAGCGTCGCCGTGCCGTAGCTCGCGTCGATAAATGCGGGCAGATCGCAGAGCGCGCGCAGAAGCGGCAGCGTCGTGGGTACGCCTTCGACCACGTATTCATCGATAGCGCGCGCGAAACGCGCGATGGCCTGCGGCCGCGTCGGCGCCCATACCACGAGTTTGGCGATCATTGAATCGTAGTCCGGAGAAATCGTCGTGCCCGCGCCGGCAGCCGAATCGATGCGGACGCCTAATCCGCCCGGTTCGCGATAGCTCGTAATCGTGCCGGGCGCCGGTTGAAAGTTCGCTGCCGGGTTTTCGGCATTTACGCGGCCTTCGATCGCATGTCCGCGGAAGTCGACGTCGTTTTGCGTGAAGCCGAGCGGCTCGCCGGCGGCGACGCGAATCTGTTCGCGAACAAGATCCAGCCCTGAGATCAGTTCGCTGACCGTGTGCTCGACTTGAATGCGCGTGTTCATCTCGAGGAAGTAGAAGTCGTCGCCGGCGACCAGCGCTTCGATCGTGCCCACGCTGTCGTATCCGATCGCACGTGCGGCGCGCAGCCCTGCATCGCGCAATCCGGCTCGAACGTGATCTGGGATGGACGGCGACGCTTCTTCGAGCACTTTTTGGTGACGGCGCTGCAGCGAACAGTCGCGTTCGCCGACGTGGACGACGTTGCCGTGCTTGTCGGCGAGCAATTGCAGTTCGATGTGTTTGGGATTTTCGAGATAGCGTTC
This sequence comes from Vulcanimicrobiota bacterium, assembly GCA_030854025.1. Taxonomy (GTDB): domain Bacteria; phylum Vulcanimicrobiota; class Vulcanimicrobiia; order Vulcanimicrobiales; family Vulcanimicrobiaceae; genus JALYTZ01. The sequence continues at coordinate 2,751 of JALYTZ010000002.1, read as the reverse complement.
GGCGTAGATCGTGCCATTCTTGAAGTATGCAATCGCTTCGCGCTGCGCGGTGGCAAAAGCGGAATCGATTTCGTCGAGCGTGCGCGCGACCTTCAAGCCTTTGCCGCCGCCGCCGCCCGAGGCCTTGAGTGCCAGCGGCAATCCGTAACGTTTCGCGGCCGCGTGGGCGGCGCGCGCATCCGCAATTTCTTCGGTGCCTCCGGGCACAACGGGGACGCCGGCCGCAACCATCGCTTGCCGCGCGCGAACCTTATCGCCCATTGCATCGATGGCGTCCGGATGCGGGCCGATCCAGACCAGGTTGTGTGCGATGACCGCGCGCGCGAACGCCGCGTTCTCGGCAAGAAATCCGTAGCCGGGGTGAATCGCTTGCGCACCGGCGCGTTCGGCGGCTTCGAGAATGCGCTCGATATTAAGATAGCTTTGCGAGGGCGCCGCAGGCCCGATGCGATACGCTTCATCGGCCATGCGCACGTGCATGGCATCGCGGTCGATTTCGGAATAGACGGCCACCGTTCGGACGCCCATTTCGCGCGCCGTTCGCAGAACGCGCACGGCGATTTCACCGCGATTAGCTACGAGGAGCTTTTGGAACACGCCGCGCGCACCTCGTCGATGGACAGTTCGGGGCGCCGTCCGGAAAAAGCCCAGGCCGACCGGGCGCGCGGAAGCGATTCGCTGCTGCGTTTCGGCCCAGCCGCGTCGAGCGCTGCCGCGATCGCTGCGACTTCTTCGGTCGAAGGCGCGGCGTCACCGTCGAACGCGAGCTTCACGGCGTAGGCGGCGGCGGAAACATGCCCATTGCGTGAAAACCGCTGTCGACGAAGTGCACGTCGGCGGTGACGGCCGCGGAAAGATCGGACGCGAGATATACGGCAGTTTTACCGACATCCTGCGCGCTCACATTGCGGCGCAATGGCGCGGTCGCGGCGACGACGTCGAACATCTTCGAAAGTCCGGCTACCTGGCGCGCGCTGGCGGTTTTGATCGGGCCGGCGGAAATAGCGTTGACGCGAATGCCGCGATCGCCCAAATCGAACGCGAGATAGCGCACCGAGGCTTCGAGTGCGGCCTTGGCAATGCCCATGAGATTGTAATTCGGAACGATTGCGGTGGCACCCAAATACGTTAGTGCAACGATCGAGGCGTTATCGTTAAAACGCTCGCGCAAAGCTTGCGTGAGCGCGATGAGCGAATATGCTGAAATATCGAGCGACATACCAAAGCCCGATCGCGTCGTATCGAAGACCTTCCCAACCAAGTCTTCCTTGTTTGCGTACGCGATGGAGTGAACGAGGCCGTCGAGCTTACCGAAAGCATCTAACTGCGAAGCCATTTTCCGCAGTGCTTCGTCCGACGCGACGTCGCATTCGAGCACCGGCCCGCCGCCCAGTTCGCCCGCCAGCTTTTCGACTTCACCTTTGACGCGCTCGCCCTGGTACGTGAACGCCAGTCTCGCTCCGTGCTCGTGCATCTGCTGCGCGATCCCAGTCGCAATCGACCACCGATTCGCAACGCCCGTGATGAGAACGTTCTTGCCGTCTAACAACTTCACGCCGGGTAAGATACCAGCGCGAACCCGGCGTTCCCTCGGAGTGGAGGTAGCCGATCGATCTACCTATGCGGGATTACTTCGTGGTGGTTCGGGTATGGCGGCGGGGCGAAGGTTGCAGGCGGGTGTTTGTGCAGCATGTCCATGGCGGTGCTGACGGCCGCTTCCAACTGCGGGTCGTGCCCTTCGCGCATGAGCTGCGGATTCTGCCAGACCTCGACATCGGGCGGGATGCCGTGTCCTTCAACTTCCCAGTGCCCATGAAGACCGCCGATCGCAATCCGCGGCGCCATCACCGTGCCGCCGTCCATGAGCGGCGGATAGCCGCCGATGCCGACCAGGCCTCCCCAGGTGCGAACGCCCACGAGCGGGCCGATGTTCGCTTTACGGAAATACCACGGCATCGCATCGCCGCCCGATCCCGCGTACTGGTTGATGATCATCACCTTCGGGCCGTAAATCGCAAGCGGAGGATCGATCGTGATCTTTCCGTCTCTCGGAACGAGCATCCCCATCGGTTTGCGCGAGAGCGTGTCGATGATGTAATCCGCGACTTGGCCGCCGTGATTGAAGCGTTCGTCCAAGACGACGCCTTGCTTGTTCACTTGCGCAAAGAAGTAGCGGTTGAAGTTCGTGAAACCGCCGTACTCGGTGTCCGGCAAGTACACGTAGCCGAGTCTGCCGCCGCTGAGGCGGTCGACCTCGCGGCGATTGTGCTCGATCCACGCCAGGTTGCGCAACGTGTGTTCGCTGCGCAGCGGCGTGACCGTGATCTCGCGCGCGCCGGTTCCGTTTGCGTCGGGGGCGACGGTGATGACGGTTTGTTTGCCGGCAGTCTCTTCGAATGCCTGGTAAATATTATCCGTTGCGCGCAGCGCGTGGCCGTTGACCGCGAGCAGGTAGTCGCCGACCGATGCGGTCGAACCGGGCTGAGTAAGCGGCGCCTGCATCTGCGGGTTCCAATTTTCACCGTTGTAAATCTTCGCAAAACGGTACCGCCCGTTCGCAATCGTGTAGTCGGCGCCCAAGAGGCCGACGTTGACGCGATCCATCTGCGGTTCGGTTCCGCCGTTAACCCACATGTGGCCGGTCGAAAGATAGCCGAGCATTTGGTGTGTCAGGAACGTCAAATCATCGCGCGACCCGATTCCCGGAAGAAATTCGGCAAAGCGTCGATGCGCCTGCGCGAGGTTGAGGCC
>JALYTZ010000264.1 GCA_030854025.1 Vulcanimicrobiota bacterium | reverse complement strand
CTTCGCGAGCGCGTACGAAGCGCCGACATTTACCGCGATGCGCGTTTTTCCGATCACGCCCCCGTTACCGTCGAGTACGACTTGGCATGAAAGGGTTGAACGTCACGTGCATCGGCGGTGGGCCGGCAGGCTTATACTTCGCACTGCTGATGAAGCTCGCGCGGCCCGGCAGTGCGATCCGCGTCCTCGAACGCAATCCCCCTTATAGCACGTTCGGCTGGGGAGTGGTGTTCTCGGATCAAACGCTGGAGAATTTGCGGCAGGCCGACCGAGAAACGCACGATGCGATCGTTTCGAGTTTCGCGCACTGGGACGACATCGAGATATTTTTCAAAGGCAACCGGTTTCGCTCCGGCGGACACGGATTCTCGGGCATCGCGCGCAAGCGGCTGGTCAATATTCTGCAGCGGCGAGCCGAAGCGGTCGGTGTCGAACTCGTTTTCAATACCGACGTCATAAACCTGAACCCGTATCGCGATGCGGACTTGATCGTTGCCTGCGACGGCATCAACAGCCGCATCCGTACGGAGCTGTCCGATGCATTCGAGCCCGAATTGGATCGCCGCAAGTGCCGCTTCGTGTGGCTCGGCACGACGCTCCCTCTGGATGCATTCACGTTTATCTTCGAACGCACCGCACATGGCTGGTTCGCGGTGCACGCATATCGCTTCGACTCGGAAACGTGCACGTTTATCGTCGAGTGCCGCGAGGAAACGTGGCTCGCACATGGGTTAGATCGTGCCGGCACCGCAGAAACGATCGCGTTCTGCGAACGCCTGTTTGCACCGTACTTGCAAGGGCACGCGCTGCTCTCCAACAGTCCGCATCTGCAAGGTCGCGATTGGGTGAACTTCACGCGGGTGAGCAACGGCTCGTGGGTCGACGGCAACGTCGTGCTGCTCGGCGACGCGGCCCACAGCGCGCACTTCTCGGTCGGCTCGGGCACGAAGCTGGCTATGGAAGATGCGATCGCCCTTGCGCGCGCCCTCGCGGCGGAGTCGGAACTCGCACCCGCGCTCGAGCGGTACGAGGCGGAGCGCCGGATCGAGGTGCTGCGCCTACAGAACGCCGCCCGCAACTCGACGGAGTGGTTCGAGAACGTGGACCGGTACGCGCACCTTCCGCCCGAGCAGTTCGCCTACAGTCTGCTGACCCGCAGCCAGCGAATCAGTCACGAAAACCTGCGCCTGCGCGATAAGGACTATGTCGAGCGGATAGAACGATGGCTTGGCCGGGGAGCCGACCCGGTCCCGCCCATGCTCACCGCCTTCCGTTTGCGCGACCTCGAAGTCCGCAACCGCGTTGTCGTATCGCCCATGGATATGTACAGCGCGGTCGACGGAATTCCCAACGACTTTCACCTCGTCCATTTGGGCAGCCGCGCAATGGGCGGCGCGGGTTTGGTGTATACCGAAATGACCTGCGTCTCGCCCGAAGGACGCATCACGCTGGGCTGCACCGGGATGTACGCGCCGGAACACGTGGCCGGCTGGAAGCGCATTACCGAGTACGTGCACCGATGGACCGACGCAAAGATCTGTCTCCAGCTCGGCCATTCGGGTCCGAAAGGTTCCACCAAACTCATGTGGGAGGGGCAGGACGAACCGCTGCTCGAGCGCAGCTGGCCGGTCAGCGGCCCTTCAGCAATTCCGTACGGTCCGCAAAACCAAATTCCGCAGGAGCTAAACCGCGAAAAAATGACCGCCATTCGCGATGAGTTCGCGCGAGCAACCCGGATGGCGATCGACGCCGGCTTCGACATGGTGGAGTTGCACTGCGGTCACGGCTACCTGCTTTCGAGCTTCATCACCCCACTGCAGAATCAGCGCACCGACGAATACGGCGGTTCGCTCGAGAATCGCTTGCGCTATCCGTTGGAAGTGTTTCGCGCCATGCGCGCGGTTTGGCCGGCGGAGCGGCCGATGTCCGTGCGCATTTCCGCGATCGATTGGGTCGAGGGTGGAATCGCCGCCGAACACGCCGTCGAAATCGCGCGCGCGTTCAAAGAAGCCGGCGTCGATCTCATCGATGTTTCAACCGGCCAAACCTCACGGGAGGCCAAGCCCGTGTTCGGCCGGATGTGGCAGGCACCGTATGCGGACCTCATTCGAAACGAAGTCGGCGTCGCCACGGTGGCGGTCGGCAACATCTACGAACCCGATCACGTCAACGGCATCATCGCGGCCGGCCGCGCGGACTTGTGCGCGCTTGGGCGTCCGCATCTGTCAGATCCCTACTGGACCTTGCACGCTGCCGCGCAGCTTGGCAGCGATGCGATGGAGTGGCCCGTGCAATATCTTGCCGGCAAATCACAATTCGAACGCAATCTCGCTCGAGCGGCCGAAATGCAGGCGAACCTATGAATGGCGGAATCGCCGGCAAGCACGCAGTCGTTACGGGCGGCGCTCGCGGCATCGGGCTGG
>JALYTZ010000256.1 GCA_030854025.1 Vulcanimicrobiota bacterium | reverse complement strand
ACGGCGGCGCAGTACGCCGTATTCAAGCTGCTGCACCGCGAGGCGATCAAGGGAGCATTGGAATTACGTAAGTACTAATTCGCGCTCTTCATTCTGCGCGCGAGCCATTTCTACGAAGCGCAGCGCCCCGTTCAGCGTGGTAACTTGATCGATCGACGTGCATCGAGCGACCAGGAGTTTCGGTGATGAAACGAGCACCGCGATAGCGCGCGCACGGGACAAGGCGACGTTCAGCCGATTCCGGTCGAAAATGAAATCAAGCCCGCGCGAGGCTTCTTCGGCGGTCGATGAGGCCGTCGAGAAAAATACGACGTACGCTTCTTGCCCTTGGAATTTGTCGACCGTCCCGACTCGATCGCCGACATCCCGGCAAGCCGGCCGCGTCGCCAACTCAGCGCGGATGCAACGCACCTGCGCGTTATACGGCGTGACGATCAGGATATCAGACGGCACGAGGGGCCGAGTAACGCCGTCAACATCCGTTATCGTTCCGAGAAGCAGCTTCTCGACTTCGTCGGCAATGACCGCGCTCTCTTCAGGCGACTTTTGCTGATTATTTGCATGCGCAACCGGCATGTAGCGAAGCCCGGTGCCGTTCAGGCCCGGACTGTCCACGCGCTGACGAGCACATTCATCGGCCGAGTGCAGCTTGCCGTCGTAGATGACTTCCGAAATGAACTCGCAGACGTCTGCCTGCATGCGATACGTATTGTTGAGAAAAATACCGCGGTCCGGCGAAACGGGATGCAACTCCTCACCCAACAGGTATTGCAAAACGGAAGCGCCGACATTGCCGGGGTGCGAGGTGTGGCTCACTTGGGAAAGCTGCAGCGGGTCTCCCAAAAGAACGACGTTGCGCGCCGATGTGATCGCCGCGAGCGCCTGCGGCAATGCCAGTTGCCCCGCTTCGTCGATGAATAGCACGTCGAGCGTCTGATCCATTTCTTCCGGGGCGAACGCCCAAGCGGTGCCGGCAAAGAGACCGGGACCGGTTCCCGGAAGCGGCTCTGCGGAATCGACGATCGCGCCGTACTTCGATACAAATTGCTTTCGCGGGTCGTCCGCAGATTTTTTTCTGCCGCTAAAGCGGACGTTGCGATCGCGTGCAACGTGTTCGACTTGATCGAGCAGGTTGTGAATCGCTTTGTGGCTGTTCGCGGTAACGCCCACGCGCAGATTGCGTTCGAGCAGACCCACGATCAAGCGTGCTCCGTAGTACGTCTTGCCGGCTCCCGGCGGCCCCTGAACGAACAAGTAGCTATCGTCAAGCTGATCCATGACGGCGCGAACGGATTCTTCGTCCAACACCGCAGGCTGAAGCAATCCCCCAGGCGGTCGGTCTTTCAAGCGCGGCCCCGACGCGCGCAAAATATCAAACACCGCTGTGTATCGGCGCTCATTCCCCGCTAACACCGCCTCGGCGATGCGCGCGAGCGCTTCTCGCAACGGATCCGCGCGAATGATATCGTGAACGGTGAGGGCGGTAGGCAGCGGTTTTCCAAACAGCTTGTCGCCGCGTTTTAAGTAGAGAATGCCGCCGTCAGCGGTCTCTTTGATGTCTGCAAGCGTTCCAACCCGTTCCTTCGTGTCGAGACGATAACACGTTCCGCCGTCAACTTTGAATTGCTGCGGTGGGAAACGCAGCGGGTACACCCGGGATCTTTTCTCCACGGTGTACTCACCGGCCGGTTCCAGCCCGCAAATCGTTTCAGCGTCATTCAGCAACTCATCCGGGTCGTCAAGATAGGTGGCGCAGCGATCGTGGAATCGCCACCAGACGGGCTTGTCTTCACGCCAGTGGTACTCGAGCATTTGCAGCAGCATCCAAGCCGGCGAATTCTCCGGCGCATCGGCGAGCCGCAATTTGACATCGGCAAGTTTGTCGTTCCGAACCGTAAGTTGTTCCGGCACCTTCCCCGGGTAGAGGGGGATGTCGATCGAGAATGCGTCGATCGCATCCGACCGCAGCGCGAGAAGCCATTCGCGCAGCAAATGCGTAGAGATGCAGTCCTGTTCGTTGTAAAGACGCAAGTTCTCGAGGATGACATCGTCGCGCGTTTCGGCATCATGCCGGCCGGCAAGCCATTTTTCAAATTCGAGGATCGATTCGTCGCCGGCTTTGATTGAGACGACCTCGCGCTGCTTATAGTATGCCTCGAGCTTTTTGATCGAGTACCCCGGCTGTCCGACGACGATGCTCTGGCGCACGACGTTGAACAGATCGACGAGCAGCTCGCGGCGAAGGATCAGGTCCACTTCTTCTTCGCGCGTACGGTGGCGTTCGGCGAGCTTTTGGATCGCGGTCTTCTCGTAGGATGCGTAGTGGTAGATATGCAGGTCGTCGTACCGTGTGAGGCGCTCCATGACGAAGTCGATGAACTGTTCGAACGCGCGCTTCTCTGCCGCGCGATCGTCGATGGGCGTCGTTCTACGATCGCATCCCCAAAATGCGTGGAACGTGCTATCGTCCGCCGTATAGACGCCGAACAGGTACTCGAGCCCGCTCGTGATGTCGTAGTACGGATCGCCTTCCATATCAAAGAACAGATCGCCCGGGCTCGACTTCGGAATCCGCCCGAACCCGCGCGTTCCAACCGTTTTTTCGTCTACGGGAAGCAGCTCGTACTTATAGAAATTCGGCTCGCCCGCTTGCTGCGCGCGCCGCTGTTCGAGCTGCAAGCGCGCTTGCCGCGAAATCTTTTCAAACGTTGAACGTTTTATCGTGTCAGGCCGATCGTCCTGAAGCTCAGCGCCGAGCTGAGCAAGCGTCATAATGCCGGCGTCGTTGAGGCGAGCGGTTTGGAGCCTGGTCATGTTTGCAACCAGGCTCAAGTGATCGTCATCGCGGCGACGACGTTCGCATCGTTCGTCCCAAACGCACAGCTTGCAGTGTTGGACCGGGTCCGGATACGTGGCCGGGTATTCGGTTTGAACGTGCGCAAGAAATCGCTCTCTTACGGCGCGATAGTATGCGCTGTACTGATCGACCAGAAAGCCATGCTCGGTTCCGTCGCCAAGCACGACGTACATGTGCTCCGGCTTACAGTGCTGCAGGCGTTCGATCATCTCGCTGTAGTAGCACAGCTGCAGCAAGAAGTACGGCTCGGTATGACGGGCCAATTTTGTATCGAGCACTTCGTAATGATATGCGCCGAAGGCGGATTCACCGCAGTCGACGCGGCGCAAAAAATCCGCGTGCCCGAGCCAGCCGCCGTCGAAGAAGGTCGCCTGATAGAAGAAGGTCGCCTGATAAATGATGGCAGCGCCGCGGCGCATTGCGTCCAGGGTCGCTTCTGCGCGGCGCGTGAGATCCCGATCGTCCGCGATCGTTTCAATCTGCATGCCTTGCGCTCGAAGCTGCTCTCCGTACCGTTTTTCGTGCTCGGCTCCCAACTCGCTGAGCATCTGCGCCTGACCGGGCTCTCTGCTCGGGCGCGGCAGACCCTCGCGAACGGCATCTACGTCGAGCACGGTCAGATGTTCGCAGGCCAAAAAATTGTTCAGATCGGTGGCCGAGTAGATCAGCTTTCCGTCAAGCAGTTGCAACGCGTACGGCCTCCCCGGCACCGGCAGACAAGGGCACGCGCCTGGTTTCGACGCTGCACGCTGCTCCATCTGCGTGTCTCGCGAATTCTTCCATGGGCTAAATCTACGCCCGAGTTATGCCAACCGTATGGCATGCGGCCGTTCCATACTCGCCCTATGAGATACGCGGTAATCGACGTGGAGACCACCGGATTCAGCCCAATCAACGATCGCATCGTCGAGGCAGCGTGCGTTATCGTCGAGGACGGTCGAATTCGCCGGACCTGGAGTTCGCTCGTCAACCCCGGGCGCCCGATTCCCGCGTATGCCACGCGCGTTCACGGCATCACCGACGATGCCGTGGCCGACGCGCCGAGGATTCGCAGCGTGCAGAGCCGCTTACGTCTCATGTGCGGCGGAGCTACCGTCGCCGCGCATAACGCTGCGTTCGATCTAGGATTTTTGCCCGGGCTCTCGCATCTGCCGTCGATTTGCACCGTGCAACTGGCGCGTCGATGTTTCCCCGAAGCGCCCAATCACAAAAATCAGACACTGCGCGAGTACCTTCGTATCGACGCAGATCCGCTCTTCGCCGGCCTGCCGTCGCACCGCGCACTCAGCGATGCGCTCGTTACGGCAGCGATCCTGCTCCAGTGCATAGCGGTGCAACGGCCGACATCGCGCCGGATGCGCCGGAGCCGTTTTCCTAGCCGGCTTTCGTGCAGGTGGTTTTGACGTTGATGAGGCGCCCCGATGGTTCCTTGAACGTCGACACCGATTCGGTTTTGGAATCGCTCAATTGCGTTAACGTCGTTGGATTGTTCGTAGCGATATTGTTGCTTTTTGGATAGGCCACATCCGTCCACACGATTGATTTTCCATGCCAGCCCGGTGACGTGCTCATATCATAACCGCCGGTTTCGTCGGTGCTCAAATCCACCCAGCGCGAAGTCGACGGATCGTATGTCATGCTATCTTGCGCGACGAAGTCTTGCGGTATCCACGACGCTTTGTGAACGGTCGTGTGAGTGACCATCCAATACCCATCGGGTGACATTGCTGTGGTAGACGTCGTCATATACGGTCCCGGCCGCCGCGAGCTCAAAACGCTGCAGTCCCATGTTCCCGAAAGAAATTGCATGCTCGAAAAATCCGGCTTTTGGGAAAGCGGAACGGGAGTGCTTTCGACGGCCGGCGTTTGGGCGGTCGCAACCGCGGTCGCAGCAACTAAGAAAAAAGCGAAACTCTGTGCGATACGAAGAATATGCATAAGGACCTCCAAGTGCCTACGAAATTCGTAGGCACTTAGTATACCGACTGCAATCCTTTGGCGAGCATCTCTTTGGGCACTGGCGTAATGGGTATTTGTTCACTGGTGCGCTTACGTGGCGCAGGATGCTGCCTTGCTGCCTGAAGGGCGATAGCCGCGGGCGTTTGCTTCTTCGAGCGAGAGCCGGAAGCCGTCGCGCGTTGCTTCGTACCAGCGATGGCCACGCATGAAGTAGATACCGCTGCGCGGGTTAACCCACACGTCAATTTCGGACTTGGCAGCAAATGCTTCGACAATGCTAACGGCCTGGTCTAGCGCGGCAGCAACCCGAACCGGTTCCGGTGCAAGCGTACTAGCGCGCCGGGCCGACTGCCGCGGCCGCGAGATGTACTTGCCGAGGATCACCGCTGCAACGATTGCGACGAGGGCGGCAATGACCGCCCAATCCGTTGCGTTCAACATATGCGCTCGATTGGGATCGCCCGCAATGCTTACCGGGCGCGAGGACGCGATGGGCGGAAGAACCTGTGCTAGCGTCAGCATATCAACTTTCCTCCACCTTCATTTTCGGAAGGGTAGCCATACGACTTTAGCCCGCTTGCTCGCTTATTCGAACGCGGGCCGTCGGGCCTTTGGGAGTTTCCTCGCACGCGCAGAACCTTTTGATCGATGGCAGCACCACGCGATCGAACGGCTGTTGCAAGGCGGCTGCGCACTATAGTCGGCGATCGAAATTGCATTACCGACGCAGCCGAGCTGCACACGTATGCATCCGATGCGCTCGCGGGCTTTCGGGTGCGGCCCGACATCGTCGTGCTCCCGCGTTCGACGCAAGAGATCGCAGCCTGCATAAAAGAGTCGCGGGCAGCGGGTATGGCAATCGTGCCGCGCGGTTCGGGGACGGGGCTTTCCGGGGGAGCGCTCCCGATCGACGGATGTTTGGTGATCGGGCTTTCGCGGATGAATTCGATTCTAGAGATCGACCTTCCGAATCTGCGCATGCGCGTGCAGCCCGGCGTGATCAATCTCGATATCAGCCGCCGGCTGGCGCCGCTGGGGTACTACTACGCGCCCGACCCGAGTTCGCAGAGCGTCTGTTCGATCGGCGGAAACGTCGCGGAAAATTCCGGCGGCGCGCACTGTTTGAAGTACGGCTTCACCACGAATCACGTCGCCGCCGTAACGATGGTGCTCCAAGACGGCAGCGTCGTGGAGATTGGGGCCGAGCATGGCGAGCCGCTCGGGTACGATCTGCTCAGCGCGATCGTCGGCAGTGAGGGTATGCTGGGAATCGTCAGCGAGGTCGTGGTGAAAATACTGCGTCAACCGCAGGCAACGCGCACGCTGTTTGCAACGTTTCCTTCGACCGACGAAGCGGGCGAGGCCGTGTCGCGCATTATCGCTGCCGGAATCGTGCCGGCGGCAATCGAGATGTGCGACAAACTTGCAATCGAGGCGATCGTGTCGGCAACGGGCGTTGATTGGCCGCTGGACGCCGGCGCAATCTTACTCGTCGACGTCGACGGCGTGGAAGCCGAAGCTGACGCAACGGCGACCGCGGTAGAACGTATCGCGCACGAAGCCCGCGCGCTCGAAGTGCGCAGGCCGAGCGATCCGGCGGAGCGCGACCTCATGTGGAAAGGCCGCAAAAGCGCCTTCGCGGCGGTCGGCCGCATCAGTCCGAATTACTACGTGCAAGACGGTGTCGTGCCGCGCCGTTCGATTGCTCCGGCGCTGCGGGAGATCGCGCAGCTTGCGGCTGCGAACGAGCTTCGCGTGGCAAACGTGTTTCATGCGGGCGACGGCAACCTGCACCCGCTCGTGCTTTACGATGCGCGCGTTGCGGGCGAGGAAGAACGAGCAGAACGCGTAGCGGGCGAAATCTTGCGCATCTGCCTTCGCTACGGCGGTTCGATAACCGGCGAACACGGCGTCGGGCACGACAAGGCCGCGTACTTAAGCGAAATGTTCAGCGACGACGACCTCGATACGATGAACCGCATTCGCTGCACATTCGACCCCGAGCGCGCGTTCAATCCCTCGAAAGTGTTTCCGACGCCGCGCTTGTGCGGCGACCGGCCCGGCCCGTACGTGCCCCACGCAACTGAACTTGCCGGCACTGCGGATCGCGGATGAATTACTCGCCGCAAGCGGTCGCAGAGCTCGCCGACATCGTGCGTTCGACCGCGGAGACGCGCTCGGCACTTACGCCGGTCGGCGCCGGAACGCAACTCGATCTGGGAAATCCACCGACTCGCGGCGATGCCGCTATCGAATTAGGCGGACTCAATCGCATCGTCGAGTATGCGCCCGAAGATCAAGTGATCGTCGTCGAAGCGGGGATGCGAATCGCTGACCTGCAGGCGCATGCGGCCAAGGCCGGGCAACGGCTTGCGATCGACCCAGCGGGCGGCCAGCGAATGAGCGTCGGCGGTTTGCTGGCAACCAACGCGTATGGTCCCAGCGCATTGCGGTACGGCACCGCTAAGGATTTGCTGCTTGGAATTGAAATCGTGCGCGCCGACGGCGTCGTCGCGCATGCGGGCGGCAAAGTCGTCAAAAACGTCGCGGGATTCGATCTCTCCAAGATGATGGTCGGCTCGCTCGGAACGTTGGGAATCATCACTAAGGCGTCGTTTCGCATGCATCCGATGCCGGAGAGCCGCGCTACGATTGCACTGCGCATGGGCGTGGCAAACGTTTTCCCCTTCGTTCTCGCAATGCGCGACTGTCAACTGGAACCGAGTGCACTGGCCGCCGATTTGAATGGCGGCAGCGCCACACTTCGCGTAACGTTCGAAGGTTTCGAACCTGGCGTTGCTGCGCAG
>JALYTZ010000248.1 GCA_030854025.1 Vulcanimicrobiota bacterium | reverse complement strand
GTATCGGCTTTACGCTGTGCCATGCTCACGTCGCGCAACGTGTTGATCTCGCGCATCTGCTCCGATTTTTCGTCGGTGGCTTCGTTGAAGGCTTCGGACTGCATCTGCATTTGCTCGGAGTGATGCATCTCTTGCGCGTACATCGAGAGCTGAAACATTTCGTCTTGCGCATTCAGTGCGCCCAAACCGGCGTTGCTGATGCCGCCGATCATATTACCCGCGGTCGAACCGCCGCCGGCCAGTCCCCCGGCGATTCCCATCGCGGCAGCGCCGTACGGGCCGCCTTCCAGAAATCCGGACGCCGCTCCGGTTATCGCGCCCAACAAGTTGAATCCCATCGTGCTCTCCTCTTTCAAAAAGCTCTAGCGTTGATCGTCGTCGTCGAGCGCGCTCACGAGGCCGGCGTAGTCCGGTGCCGCTTTTGGTGCCGACTGCGTCGGAGGCGGACAGTACGGCGGAATCTGGAGCGCGGCGAACGAGGCCAGCGAATTGACGCTGGCTTGCTCGGTTTGGCTTTCGGCGGCAAGGTCGGTCGCGAGCGTCGACGGCGCCGCTCCGCCAAGCGCCGTATAGTGGCGCATTACGGAGTCGGCATATCCGAGCGTTCGTCCATCGCCCCAAGTCGTCGTGGTGCCGGTCGCGTTCGGGCTTCCGGCATTGTACGCGCAGAGCGCTTTTCGCACGTTTCCGCCGTAGCGGCCGATCAGGCCGGAGAGCATTCCGGCGGCGTAATCAGCGTTGCGAGCCGGGTCCATTGCGGCCGAACTTTTGGCAAAGTCGTGCCAGCGGTCGTCGATCTGAAACAGGCCCCGCCCGTGCCCGCCGTCTCCGACGACATTGCGGCCCGAATTGCTGCCGGGGCCACCGGTTTCTTGTGCCGCGACTGCCGCGAGCAAGCGGGGATCGAGCCCGTGTCGCTGGGCTGCGCCGGCGATTTGGGAGGCGAAGGCGACGCCGCGCTGGGCCAAAGCCGCAGCGGCCGGGATTTTGTCGATCGTGCTCATGACAACCGACCGATCACGACGACCTACGGGTTTGACAAGCCGGGGTTCGTGGGCCTACAATGGTGCGAGTTTGAAAGGGGTCTCCCTCCGAGGGGACCTTTCATGATGTTATGGGTTCTTCACACAAGATCGATATCAGTGGTCTCATGGCGGGCGGGCGTCAACGTCTGCTCGTCGAGCAAGCAGTGCTCCTCGAACCGTTCGAAGGAATCGTATTTCCGGAAGCGGCGCAAGTGCGCCTCGAACTGCACGCGGTCGACCGCATGCTCGAAATCACCGGCACGATCGATGCCCAGGCTCATGGAGAATGCAGCCGATGTTTAGAAGAAGTCGCGTGCCGGATGCACGTCGACGTCGAAGAACGGCTCGATCCCGGCCCGGATGGGACGGCCGATCCGTTCGGCGAGAGCAACGTGCTGACGGGAGATCGTTTAGATGCTGCCGACCTGACATCGCAGCTCATTTACAGCGCATTGCCGCTCGGCCTGTTGTGCGAGGACGCATGTAAGGGTTTGTGCGGCACTTGCGGAGCGAACAAAAATACGGGCGCGTGCACGTGCGCATCCGAACTGGAGACGACAAGTGGCCAATCTTAAATGGAAAACCCCGCGCAGCAAGACGCGCAGCCGTCGAGCGGCGAACTGGAAGCTGAATGCGGTTACCACCGTCGAGTGTCCGCAGTGTCACGCTCCCAAGCGTCCGCACTTTGTTTGCGCGCAGTGCGGTACGTATGACGGACGCCAAGTCATCGCCGTAAAGGACGATCACGCCGGGCATCAGCACGGCTAGCCGTTGAGCCAGAGCGGGGTCAAGATTGCCGGCGTGGGGCACTATGCGCCCGACGGCATCCTGAGCAACGAGGATCTCGAAAAGATTCTCGACACGTCGGACGAGTGGATCACGACGCGCACCGGTATGAAGCGGCGCCACGTCGCCGCGCCCGAACAGGCGACCAGCGATCTGGCAATACGCGCGGCGCGCGCCGCGCTCGAAATGGCATCGCTCGAGCCGAGCGACATCGACTGTTACATCGTCGCTACGGTAACGCCCGACTATCCCTTTCCCGCGACTGCCTGCATCGTCGCCGCCAAGCTCGGCGCGAAAAACACCCCCGCCTTCGACATCGAAATCGCTTGCAGCGGATTCATCTATGGGCTCACGGTCGCGTCGTCGATGATTCGCGCGGGCGTGTACAAGCGCATGATGCTCATCGGCGCGGAGACGCTGACGAAAATCGTCAGTCGTACGGATCGCAGCACGGCAGTCCTTTTCGGTGACGGCGCGGGCGCCGTCGTTCTGGAAGCCTCCGAGGTCGACTCGTTTCTTTCAAGCGAACTGGGTTCCGACGGCAGCAGGCCCGACTTGCTCTACGTGCCGGGCGGCGGGACGCGCCAGCCGCTCGATCCGGCCGCGTACGAAGCCGGCAAGCAGTTCATCTACATGGAAGGCCGCGAAGTCTTCAAATTCGCGGTCACGAAAATGATCGACGCGACCGAAATCGCGTTGCGCAAAGCGAATCTCACGCACGATCAGCTCTGCTGGCTGATCCCGCATCAAGCGAATAAGCGAATCATCGACGCCGCCGCCAAATATTTGGACATGCCGGCCGAAAAAGTTGTCGTAAACATTCACGAGTACGGCAATACGTCCGCTGCCTCGATTCCAATTGCGCTTTCCGAAGCAGTGAATGCCGGAAAAATACAGCCCGGCGATGTGATCGTGTTCGTCGGGTTCGGCGGCGGTCTCTCGTGGGGCGCGGTCACGTGGCGGTGGGCGTGAGAATCGGCGTTATCTTTCCCGGCCAGGGATCGCAAGCGCTTGGGATGGGCGTGGACGTAGCCGAACATTCGTCGGGTGCGCGCGTGCTCTTCGATCGCGCGCGGACGAGTTTGGGATACGACCTTCTCGCGCTGCAGAAGAATGGTCCCGAAGAAAAGCTGCGCGAAACGCAGTACAGCCAGCCGGCTATTTTCACGACCAACGTCGCGCTCTACTACGCGTGCGGCGAGATGCTGCAGCCCGTCGTGAGCGCTGGGCATTCCTTCGGCGAGCTGTGCAGTTTGACGGTTTCGCAGTCGCTGACGTTCGACGCCGCCGTCGCAATCGTCGACGAGCGCGGTAAAGCGATGCAGCACGCGGCCGAACTCGCGCCGGGCGGCATGTCGGCGGTGCTCGGAATGGACGCGGAAACGATTCGAACGGTGGTCGCACAGGTAAACGAACGCACCGGAAAGTGCGCGCAGCTTGCAAATTTCAATTCGCCCACGCAAATCGTCATCAGCGGAGATATTGCGGCGGTTCAGGCCGCCGGCGAAGCGCTGCTCGAAGCCGGCGCAAAACGCGTCGTCCCGCTCAACGTTTCCGGGGCTTGGCATTCGCGTCTCATGGACCCCGCGGTGAGCCGTTTTTCAAAAGCCGTCGACGCAGCTGACTTCGCGCTTCCACGCTTTGACGTGGTTTCCAACGTCGATGCCCAACCGTATCGCGACGTCGAAACGATTCGCACGAATCTCGTCCGCTCCATCAGCGACGAAGTGCGCTGGCACGAAACCGCACGCACGCTGCTCGGCTACGGACTGGATCTCGTGGTCGAGTTCGGCGCGAGCCCCGTTTTGGGGCCGCTGATGAAACGTCTGCCGGAAGCACCCTCGGTGATAAACGTGGCCGACTTCGCCGGCGTGCAGAAGCTGCAGGGAATGCTGCGGCAAAGCGCCGGGGAGACGATGGCTCGAGGGGCCGACGCGTGATGCTCGACGGCAAAACGGCGCTCGTCACGGGGGCGAGCCGCGGGATCGGTCGCGCAATTGCGGTGGACCTGGCCAAACACGGAGCCGACGTCGCGCTGATCGGGCGCGACCGCGGCGCACTGGACGAGACGGCCGCCGCCTGCGCGCAAGCCCGAGCCGGCGTCGCGACGCGCGTAATCGCAGCAGACGTCACCGATGCGCAAGCCGTGCAGGCCGCGGTCGACGAGACGGTTGCTGCTTTCGGGGGCATTGATTTCGCCGTCGCAAACGCCGGGCAATCGATCGATTCGCTCATCCTTCGCCTCAAACCCGAGACGATCGAGGCGATGCTCTCAGTCAATCTGAAGTCGGCGTTTTATCTCTGCGGCGCCGTGACCAAACCCATGATGAAACGGCGGGCCGGGTCGATCGTGCTCGTGTCGAGCATCGTCGGCATGACCGGGAATGCCGGTCAGGCGGCGTACGCGGCCTCCAAAGCGGGCTTGCTCGGTTTGGCAAAGTCTCTAGCAAAGGAATTGGGGTCAAGGAACATAAGAGTCAACGCCGTCGCTCCCGGTTTCATCGAAACGGCGATGACCGAGAAGATGACGGAGCCGATGAGGGACCTGATTCTCAAAAATGCGGCGTTGGGCCGCGCAGGGACGCCGGAAGATGTCAGCGGCGTAGTAACTTTTCTGTGTTCGGATGCTGCCGGCTACATGACGGGTCAAACCCTGGTGGTCGACGGCGGCGTCGTGATGTAGCACCGTTTCGTACATTCAACCGTATCTAGAATAGGAGACGTATGTCCACCACGTTCGATAAAGTCAAGAAGATCATCGTCGAGCAACTCGGCGTTGACGAATCGGAAGTCACCAGCGAAGCCTCGATCACCGACGATCTTGGCGCCGATTCGCTCGACCAGGTCGAGCTAGTGATGGCCTTCGAGACGGAGTTCAACATCGACATTCCGGACGAAGAAGCCGAAAAGATCAAAACTGTCGGCGACGCCGTGACCCGCATCGACCAGGCAACCGTAAAGGAATAATTGCTAGACCAACTTTCCGACCGGCTCGGCGCGATCTTTTCGCGGCTGACCGGTCGAGGCCGGCTCAGTGAATCCGACGTCAATGAAGTGATGCGCGAAGTGCGCATCGCTTTGCTTGAGGCCGACGTTTCGCTTTCCGTTGCCAAAGAGTTCGTTGCGAGCATCAAAGAAAAGGCCATCGGCGCCGACGTACTGGCGTCGCTTTCGCCCTCGCAAACGATCGTCAAGCTGGTTCACGACGAACTGGTCCAGCTGCTCGGCGGCGATGCGGCCGAACCGGGTCAGGCTTCTTCGCGACTGCAATTTTCCGATGCGCCGCCCTCGGTTATCATGCTCGTCGGACTTCAGGGCTCGGGCAAGACGACGCATGCCGGGAAGCTCGCGATGCGGCTCAAAGAGCAGGGACGGCGTTCGCTGCTGGTCGCGGCCGACGTGTACCGTCCGGCGGCAATCACGCAGCTGCAGATGCTCGGCAAGCAGGTCGATCTTCCGGTGTACGATCAGGGCGCCGGCGATCCGGTAAAGATTGCGCGCGACGGCGTTGCCGAGGCCAAACGGCTTGCGATCTCGACGGTCATCGTCGACACGGCGGGCCGGCTGCAAATCGACGACCAGCTCATGAACGAGCTGGAAAAAATCAAGGCTGCGCTCAACCCGAAAGAAATTCTGTTCGTCGCCGATGCGATGACCGGTCAAGAGGCGATCAACGTCGCTAAAACATTTAACGAGCGGCTGGGAATTACCGGCGTCATTCTCACGAAGATGGATGGCGACACCCGTGGCGGCGCGGCGCTTTCGATCTTCAGAATGACGGGCGCCCCCATCAAGTTCGTCGGGGTCGGCGAGAAACTCTCGGCACTCGAGCAGTTCTACCCCGACCGCTTAGCCTCACGCATTCTCGGCATGGGCGACGTGCTCACGCTGATCGAGAAGACGCAGAACGTCTATACCGAGCAGCAGGCCAAAGACTTGCAGGCCAAGCTCGTGAAGTCGCAGTTCACGCTGGACGACTTCTTGGATCAAATGCGTCAGATTCGCAAAATGGGCAGCTTCGGCGACTTGATGAAAATGATTCCCGGCGTTTCCCGCGCGCTTCCCAAAGATTTCGAGATTCCCGAAAAAGAAATCTCGAAGATCGAAGCGATCATTTGCTCGATGACGCTGCGCGAACGCCGCGACCCCGCGATATTGAACGGATCGCGCCGCAAACGGATCGCCGGAGGCAGTGGAACCCAGGTTTCCGACGTCAACCGTTTGATCAAGCGTTTCGAAGAATCGCGACAGATGATGAAAAAGATGGGCTTCGGTGCGGGGAAAAAACGCCCGCGTCTGCCGATGGGTATGCTCCGATAAAATTTGCTCTCTACCAGCGCGTGGTTTACGCGATTTTCACACCGACGGAATAGGAACATGGTTAAGATCAGACTGCGGCGCATGGGCGCCAAAAAACAACCGACGTATCGCTTTGTGGTTGCCGACGCTCGCTCGCCGCGCGACGGCCGCTTCATCGAAATTCTCGGACACTACAATCCGCGTACCGAACCGCGCACGGTCGTCGTCAACGAGGATAAGGCCAAGGCTTGGCTTGCCAAAGGCGCGCAGCCCTCGGATACCGTTCGACGCTTGTTTGCGGAAAAAGGCATCATGGAGCGTGGTTTCGTGCCGGAGACCAAGCGCAAACCGAAGTCGGAAGGCGCTGCGTAATGAGCGCCTTCGATGACGAATTCGGCCTTTTCGGCGAAGGCGGGGAAGAGGACGAACGTCGCTCGACATTAGGCGCCCGAAAAATTGCCTCGAGCGAAACGATCATCGACGACATCGAACCCGAAGACGAGCGTCCTCCGCGGCGCACGAGCGGGCCCAGCGAGCGCAAGCGCGAGTACGGGAACAGTAGCGGCGGCGGACGCCGTTTCGCCGAAAAGCGCGATCGCCCGCCGGTCGATCCGGTGGCGGCGCAGGCGCGAGCCGGCGAACTGCTGCTGTTTTTGGCAAAACAGCTCGTCGCAAAACCCGAGGTCGTCACGATCGAATCGTATCCCGCCGATGGCCCCGAGCCGCCGGTTCTCGAGTTGATGGTCGACCCGGAAGACCTCGGCAAGGTCATCGGCCGAAGCGGCCGAGTTGCCCAAGCAATGCGCACGATCGTGCGCGCGGCGGCCGAAGGCAAAATCGCAATCGACATCTACGATACCGAAGAAGAGAATCAAGACGTCGAGGCCGTCGACGCCGGTGACGACGCCGAATAGCCGACTGCCGGTGGGTCGAATCGCCGGCCTGTTCGGCGTTCGCGGCGAACTCAAGTGTGATCCGACGAGTGCCGGCCGTAGCGTTTTCGTGAAGGGCGCGCAGCTTAACCTCACCGATGCGAGCGGCGCAACACGCGCCGTGCACATCCAAGCGGTGCGCGAACACAAAGGCCGCTTGCTCCTTCGCCTCGCCGGCGTCGACGATGCGAGCGCGGCGCAAGCGCTGGTCGGCTCGACGTTCGACGCGGACGCTTCGAACATCGAGCTGGACGAGAACGAGTATCTCGACCGCGATCTCATCGGCTGTGCACTCTACGAGGCGTCAGGGCGAACGCTGGGCGTCGTGGACGCCGTCGATCATTTCCCGAGCGGCGACATGCTGGTCGTCGGCGGAAAACTCGTGCCGATGATCCACGAATTCATCAAGTCCGTCGACGTTGCACGCAAACGCATCGCCGTTGAGTTGCCCGCGGGCTTGCTCGACGACGCCGAGGCGGTTGAAGGCTAACGTCTTACGCGTTGGAGGGATGGGCCGCAGCGTACGATTCCACGGCCGTGCGAATCGCCGAATCCAGCGAGTCGCCGGTGCCTTCGGTAGTCCCGAGTTCGGCGCCGAAACACGTGTACACGCGGAGCGCAAACGCGTACTGCGTTCGAGAGAAGAAGCCGCTCTTCAACGATTCGGTCTTTACGTCACCGGTTGCAACGGTATTGTCGCGCTGCGTTCCGCAGATCGCGCTGGCGTTCTTTTGGGCATCGGTCATCTGTGCGCTCGTGAGTTTCGCGTTGTAGTGACGTTCGAGCGCGTTGTAGAGCGACTGCGTACCGCCGGTTAGTTCGCTCGCCGCCAGGCTACCGCCAATGCGAACGACCAAAACGCCCTTCGCGGGTTTTTGTATCGGTGCGCTTTTCGGTGCCGGCGCGGCCTTCGTTCGGTGCTTGAAGAGGCCGCCGATATTGACTTGATTGTTCGGCAGCGGGGTCGGGGTTGCCGCGCTCGAGGGCTGATTGTCCAGGGCCGCGGTAAAGCGATTCTCGTTCGCGAGCAGGGCTACGCGAATCGATTGCGCTTGCGCGGTAGCATCGTTGAACGATTGGATTTGAGCCGTGTTCGAATACACGATCGTACTGCTGTGCACGCCGACGAGTTGTTCCACCAGCGCGACGGCGTCGCCGACCGACGTCATGTAGCCGGAAAGATAGTAGTCTGCATGATGCTTGTCGGCGTCGGTGGGATAGTTCGTCCGCGCGACTGCCGGACTTCCGAGGATCGCAACGACTCCGCCCGCCTGCGTGATCTGTGAAACGAACAGCTGCGCTGCTTTTACGCCGGTGTCCGCTTTGATGTCGCCGGTCCCCGTAAAGGGATACACGATCAGCGTCGGCACCGTGGCGACCGTGGGCGCCGGCGTCGGTGCGGGCGTCGGTTTCGGCTTCGGCGTTGCAGCCATACATGCGATGCTCAAACACGCGAGCAAAATGGAAAGTCGACGCACGAACTAGCCTTTCTTAGCGTATCTCATCGACAAACGCGCGAATTGCGGCGTTCGTCTCGTCCGGGCGTTCGATCATCAGCAGATGGCCCGCTCGGGGTACTATTCGCGCTTGCGCTCCCGCAACCCGGTCGGCGAGTGCGCGCGCAAATTTGGGCGGCGTCATCACGTCGGCTTCGCCGGTTAGAGCGAGCAGCGGGACGCTCAATTCGTCCAAGCGGTCGAGAACGTCGAACGCGTTGCAGGCGGCGAAGTCTCGCGCGACTTGCGGCTGTCCCGTTTTGCGCAGTCGTTCGACGGCACGATCGACGCGTTCCGTCGACGGCTCGGCAAAAAACAGCGTCGCCAATTGCGCGATCGTACGTTCGAAATCGCGTTCGAGCCCTTCTAAAATAGCGGGAGCGACGCGCAGGCGGGCACCCGATCCCAGCAGTACGATTCCGCCGATCGGTACTCGGCCTCGAAGCGCGCATTGGAGCGCGATCGCTCCCCCGAGCGAATTGCCGGCAAGTACGGGGTTCGCGAGTCCGTGGTCGCGCACGTACCCTTCGATAAATTCCGCGAACTCGTCGACCTGCTCCGGCGCGCCGGGCGCGTCGTGCCCCGGAAGATTCGGCGCGTACGCGTCGGGAAAAGCGTTCACTTGAGCGGCGAAAGCCTCGCCGGTGAACCCGGAGCCATGAATGAATAGCAGCGTCACGACGCAGCCTCGCCGCGTTCCGGGAGTTCGTCGATGAGTTCGGACACGGGTTCGGTGCCCTTCAGATGCGCCCAGCCGGCTGATAGCTGTGCGCCGTAGAGAAAAATCGAGCCGATCAGGTAGAACCAGAGCAGTAGCGCGAGCGGAGCCGAGAGCGCTCCGTAGATTCGCGTAAAATTGACGTGAATCGTGTACTGCGCGAAGGCGAACTGCACGAAGGGCCAAGTCAATGCGGCAAAACTCGCGCCCGGCACCGCGAAGTGCCACTTCACTTTGCGGTTCGGCAAGAACGTGTATAAGATCAGAACGACGACGAAAACCAGCGCCATCGAAATCAGGTAGCCGGTGATCTGCGTGAGATGCTGCGTGTCGGGCACGTGGGTGGACGCTTCCACGATCGCAAGCAGGATCGGCAGCGAGATCGCGATCAACAGCAAGACGCCGACGACCGGAAGCATCACGATCGACAAAGCGATGTCGTGCACGAGCGGCCGGCCTTTGGGCACGCCGAGCGCGCGGTCGAGCGCATAGGCAAGGCCCATGAATAGGTTCTTGCCCGACCATACAACGAAACCGAATGCAATGATCGACGAGATGCCGCGTCCGTAGATATACGAACGCAGATTGGCCGCGACGAAGTCATGGAGTGCCGGCGCGAACGTGTCGAAAAAGGTCAACAGCCGCTGCTCGGTATCCGGGTAAACGATCGAGCCGGCCGTGATCACCAACACCAGGAGCGGGAAGATCGTGAAGAGTGCGTTGAAGGCAACCGCTTGCGCGAGGAACGCGCAGCCATCCCGCGAGAAGCGGACGCCGCCCTCGCGGAACGCCAAGATGAGCCGTTTCATCCGTTGCGTTATTATCGCTTTCGAGCGACTATATTCCCACCAGGAGTTTGTCGGGGTGTGGTCATCCTAGGAGTCAAGCCGATGGAAGACGGTTCGCGCGCATGCTGGCTTTAGCGCTGGTCGCGCTGTCCCTGACCTTGGTCGTCGACGGTGCGGTCGTTCCATCCTACACGCGGGCCTACGTCGACGGCGGGCGCGTGTTTGCGCCGATCGATCCGTTTCTGACGGCCGTCGTCGATCACATCGGGTACGACCGGACCGCCATGATCGTTACGCGGGGCGATCGCTTCGCGCAGATTCCTTTGGCGCGGCCGCCCTCGCCGGGCGAACTGCGGACGACCTACGTGGCCGTGGCGCCGATCTTACGCACCTTGGGGGAAACGGTGCATTACGACCCGGTCCGCCGCGAACTCGACATCGAAACTCCCGAACGTACCGTCGCGCTTCCCACTCCGTTCAATGCGGCCGTACCTCGTGCCGAACCGACGGCCGTTTTCACGCCGACGCCGGCCGTCACGCCCCGTCCGGTATTTAGCGGGCCTCCGCTCCCTCGCCGGACGCCGGTTCCGGTCTGCTGCGGCGCGCGAACAGGTTCAAGATCGCCAAGACGACTGCCGCAACGAGCAGAATCCAGGTGATTTTCGTCGTGCTTAGAGCAGCGAACCCAAGTAACACGTCGATCGAATACGCACCGAAGCCGACGGCGGCAAAGGCCAGTGCGCCGGCAATGTAGAGCGAGGCCATTTCCCAGCCGCCGTCGGATGTGAAGAAGCCCTTCGTCACATGCACCGTGAAAATTGCAACCAGCATGACCATGAGTACCAGCGCCGGTCCGAGCGCGCCGAGGAATCCGATGGCCGTGAGAATGCCTCCGCCCAACTCGCCAAGCCCGGCCCCGAGGGCGAAAAACGCGCCCGGCCTGTAGCCGAGCGATTCCATGAAGCCGCCGGTTCCTTTGACCCCACCTCCGCCGAACCAGCCGAAGAGTTTCTGACTTCCGTGAGCCGCCAGACCGAGCCCGAGGATGAGCCGTGCGATTAAAAGTAGCGTGTCCATCGTTTACTCCTTGGGCTGCGTTGTGCGCAGGCACTTACTTATGGTAGCCTTACAGCGAAAAGTATACGGAGCGAGAGCACCTATGTCAACACGCCGGTTAACGCAGCAAGACGCACCGAACCTCGATTCCGCGCTTTGTCCCCGATTCCATCGGGCGGTCGAGCTGATCGGGCGTCGCTGGACGGGCGCCATCATACGTACGCTGCTGCGCACGCCGCGCCGGTTTAACGAGCTGCTCGGCGCGATTCCGGGCATTTCCGATCGTCTCTTGACCGAACGGTTGCGCGAGCTCGAAGCGGAGTCGATCGTGCATCGAGAGGTGCAGCCAGACTCGCCGGTGCGCGTCGTGTACGCACTTACCGAACGCGGTGCACAACTCGAACCGGCGCTCGACGAGCTGGGCCGCTGGGCGGAACGCTGGATCGGTTCCGAAGCGGAGCCGCGCTAAAGGTTCTCACTTGCTCCGGGACGGATGTGCGCTCATGTCCGTTTTTTTCTCGCGGTGCGTTTTCACGGCAGCGTTCGTTGCACTGTTCGTTGCTTCCATGGCGCAGACGCGCGCCGTTCAAAACGATTTTGGCGACTTGCATCTGCGCTGGATCGGCCCGGCGGTAATGGGTGGGCGTCTCGATGCGGTTGCGGGTGTCGCCGGCGATCCAAACGTCTTGTATCTAGGTCATTCGTCCGGCGGACTTTGGAAATCAATGGACGGAGGACTGTCGTTTCGATCGGCTTTTGAGGCGGGAACGAGTTTGGCGATTGGCGCCATCGCGATCGATGCAGCGCATCCGGACGTCGTCTATATCGGCACGGGCGAAGGGTTTCCGCGCAACACGGCCGAGCGCGGTGACGGTCTTTGGAACACGCTCGACGGCTCGAAGTCTTGGACGCACTTGGGTTTGGCGCAATCCGGCAGCATCGCGAAGATCGCACTTCAGCCGGGAAACGATCGCGTCGTTCTAGCTGCTGCGATGGGTGAGGAGTTCGTGCCGAGCGCGCAGCGCGGAATCTATCGAAGCAATGACGCGGGACGCCATTGGAGCCGCGTGTTGTTCGTGAATTCCACCACCGGCGGAAGCGACATTGCGTTCGATCCGAAACATCCGCGCGTCGTGTACGCGGGAACCTTTGACTACTTGCGACGGCCGTGGACGATGCGCAGCGGCGGCCCGGGCAGCGCGCTTTGGAAATCGACGGACGCCGGCTTGACCTGGTCTCGGCTCACACGACCAGGCCTGCACAACGGTTTGCCGGCGGGGCCGATCAATCGCGTTGGCGTGAGCGTTTGCGCGAGCGATCCGAACGTCGTGTACGCGTTCGTTCCCGTGCGCGGCGGGATGCTGTATCGCACGAGGAACGCCGGCGCCCACTGGCAGCTTCGCAATGCGAGTCAAGATATCAATTTTCGCCC
>JALYTZ010000242.1 GCA_030854025.1 Vulcanimicrobiota bacterium | reverse complement strand
GCCTCATTCACGAGAGCTTCTACCCCGACGGGTACTGGCGATTTACGCGCGCCGAGTTCGGGTGGGCGAACGCATTTTTCGCCGAGCTGGTGTTTCGCAGCGTCGCCGGCTTTCGCGCCGTACCGCTCGCTCCGCACGGCACCGTACTGCCCTTCGAGCGCAGTCACCGCACGCCGCAGCTCGCTCCGCCGATCGTGCAATTACGAAACGCACATTTGCTCATTCGCACGCTCGGCCTCATGCTCGAACAGGCCGGGGCCCGTACGAATGCGCCGCAGTTAGGCGCCGAACCGCCGCTGGCGGTCGTTGAAGTGCCGCACCGCGTCCGCAAACGACACCTCGGTAAAGTCAGGCCACATCCCCGGTAGCGTCAGCAGTTCGGTATATGCGAGCTGAAAGAGCAGAAAATTCGAGATGCGATTATCGCCGCCGGTTCGGATGAGTAAGTCGGGATCGGGTGTATCCGATGAATACATATGCGAGCGCAACGTCGACTCGTCGATCGAGCGCGCATCGAGCGAACCGGACGAGACGTCCGCTGCAATTGACTGGACGGCGTGCAGAATTTCAGCGCGCCCGCTGTAGTTCAGCGCCAGGTTCAAGCTGAGGCGGCGATTTCCCGAAGTCGCGCGCTCGAGCGATCGCAGTCCGGCGCGCGCCGGCGCCGCAAACGGTTCGATGTTACCGATTGTGCGAACCCGAACGCCCTGCCGCGCGAGCGAGAGCTTCTCGGTGTGCGCAAAACTCGCGCATAACTGCATCAGCAGCCCGATCTCGGCAGAACCCCGGCGCCAATTCTCCGTCGAAAGGCCGTAAACCGTGAGGGTCTGTACGCCGAGGTCAATGGCCGACCGAACCGCGGCGCGCAGCGCGACGATTCCGCGCCGATAGCCTTCGGCTGCGGGCAGGCCGTGCATGTTCGCCCAGCGACGGTTGCCGTCCATGATTATGGCGACGTGGGAGGGGACCGCCTCGGCAACCGGCGCATGCATCATAAGTCACTTTGTAGCACAAAGTAACGCGGCTCGCAATCTCCGGCCAGCACCGATTCGCCACTTTTACGGGCGGGCGGATGCGCAATTTCAACCTAAAAGGGCGGAACGGCAGCTGTGGTTCGCTAACCCCCGAGTCCGATGAACCAGGGCTACTATCGCTATCCGACCATTGCCGGCGACCGCATCGTCTTCGTCTGCGAGGAGGATCTATGGAGCGCCTCCGCCGCGGGCGGAGTCGCCGTGCGGCTCACGTCCAGTTCGGGGGTCGTTTCGTACCCGCGGCTTTCGCACGACGGCCGCTGGATCGCGTTCGTTTCGACCGATGAGGGACATCCGGAAGTCTACGTGATGCCGGCCGAGGGCGGGCAGCCGCGGCGCATGACTTTTCTCGGTGGGACCATTGCGGCCGTGAGCTGCTGGAGCCCGGACGACGCCGACATACTTTTCGTGAGCAATCCGTCCGCGTGGTACGAGCGCGAGACCCGCGGGTTTGCGGTTGCTCGCGAAGGGGGCGTACCGCGCGAGCTCGGGTTCGGACCAATGAAGACGGTGAGCCTTGGGACCGGCGGTCGCGTGGCCATCGGCCGGAACACCGATGACAACGCGCGCTGGAAGCGGTATCGCGGTGGTACGTCGGGTGAGATTTGGGTCGACGCCGACGGCCGCGGCGATTTCGAGAAGCTCGCGCTGCCCGACGGAAATCCGGTTTCCCCATTCTGGCTCGGGGATCGGCTCATCTTCGCCGCCGACCATGACGGCATCGGAAATCTCTACGCATGCGCTGCCGACGGCAGCGGCACGACGCGTTTGACGCACGAAAATAATTACTACGTTCGTTTTCCTTCGGGCGACGGCTCCCGAATCGTCTACAGCGCAGGCGGCGCGCTCTTCTGCTACGACGCCGCCACCGATCAGACCGAGGAACTGGACGTGACCTGTCCGTCCGCGCAGCCGCAGACGGTGCGGCGCTTCTCCAACGGCTCAGCCGAACTCGACGAATTCGCACCCGCTCCCGACGGAACGGGCATCGGCGCGATCGTTCGCGGACAGCCGTACACGATGCCGCTGTGGGAAGACGCGCCGACGCTGCACGGCTCCGGAAGTAAAACGCGCTATCGCGAACTCACGTGGCTGCACGATGGGAAACGCTTCGCGTGCGTGACCGACGTCAACGGCTTCGAGCAGATCGCGGTTCACGAACGCGACGCGAGCGACGCACCGCATCTGGCAACCAAAGGCGACGTCGGCCGCATCACCGAGATGGCCGCATCGCCGGTCGACGACGTGGTCGCCTTTGCCAATCACCGCCAAGAACTCGTTTTGCTCGATCTCGAAAACGGATCGACGCGCGTCGTCGACACGAGCGTCGGCAGTCGCATCTCGGATTTGGCCTTCTCGCCGGACGGCCGTTACGTCGCCTACGTATTCTGGCCCGGAGGCGACAATTCGTCGATCGTGCGCGTGGTTCGAATAAAGTCCGGCAAGACGCACGACATAACGCCCCAGTTACGCGTCGATCACGCGCCGGTTTGGGATCCCGAAGGCAAATACTTGTACTTCATTTCGACGCGCGACTTCGATCCGGTCTACGATGCGCTGCAGTTCGACTTGAGTTTTCCGATGGCGCAGCGTCCGTTCGTGGTGACGCTGCGAGACGACGTGCCGAACCCGTTCGTACCCAGGCCCAAGCCGGTGCACCGCGATCACGAACACCACTCCGATGACGACGATCGCGACGCCGAGAGCGACAAAAAGAAAAAAGAAAAGCCGCCCGCGGTCGAGATCGACTTTGACGGAATACAAGGACGCATTCTCGGGTTTCCGGTCGAGGAAGGCGATTACGGCGATCTAGCTGCCGTCAAGGGGCGTCTATACTTCACCCGATTTGAAGTGCGCGGAATCAAGCCCGCGAGCCGCTCGTGGGACGAAGAGGACGTATCGGGAACGCTGCTCGCGTACGATTTCGAGCAGCAGCGCTGCGCGACGGTCGCGCAAGAAGTTAGCGAGATCGCGCTTGGCGGCGACCATCATACGCTCGTCTATCGATCGCACGACCGCCTGCGCGTCATCGACGCGCTCGGTGATCTGCCCGAAGACGCCGACGAACCGCAGAAGCTGTCCGGCGATCCCGGCCGTAAAAGCGGCTGGCTCGACTTGGACCGCATCAGCGTTGAAATCGAACCGCGCGATGAATGGGCGCAGATGTATCGCGAAGCCTGGCGCCTGCAGAGCGAACAATTCTGGGTCGAAGACATGTCGGACATCGACTGGGATCGCGTGTTCGACCGGTATCAGGCCGTGTTGCCGCGCGTGCGCACGCGGGTGGAACTCTCCGATCTCATTTGGGAGATGCAGGGAGAGTTAGGCACGTCCCATGCCTACGAATACGGCGGGGACTACCGCGTCCCGCCGCAGTACCGGCGCGGTTTTCTCGGCGCCGATTTAGCCTTCGACGCCGCGCACGACGGTTGGAAGATCGAACGCATTTACCGCGGGGATTCGTGGAACCGCGAAGTCGATTCGCCGCTGGCCGAACCCGGACTCGAAATTCGCGAGGGAGACGTTATCCTTGCGATCGGCGGTAAGCGCCTTTCGCGCAATGTCACTCCGCAGCAATTGCTCGTCAACACCGCCGGACGCGAAGTGATGCTCGCAATTCGCGGTCGAAAAGGCAGCGAACGGCGCGTCACCGTCAAAACGCTCGAAAACGAACAGGCATTGCGTTATCGCGCGTGGGTTGATGCGAACCGCAAGTACGTCCACGAGCGAACGGACGGAAAAATCGGCTACGTGCACATTCCCGACATGGGTCCGTGGGGATTCTCGGAGTTTCATCGCGGCTATCTTTCCGAGTACGACCGGCGCGGGCTTATCGTCGACGTCCGCTACAATCGCGGCGGACACGTCTCGCCGCTGCTGCTCGAGAAACTCGCGCGCAAACGGCTGGGCTACGACATCGCTCGCTACTCCACCAAACCGGTACCATATCCGCCGGAATCGGTCGGCGGCCCGATCGTGGCGATCACGAACCAAAACGCGGGCAGCGACGGCGATATTTTCAGCCATTGCTTCAAGCTGATGGAACTTGGGCCGCTGGTCGGAAAGCGGACGTGGGGCGGCGTTATCGGCATCAATCCGTATCACCGGCTCGTCGACGGCACGATTACGACGCAGCCGGAATTCTCGTTCTGGTTCAAAGACGTCGGTTGGAAAGTGGAAAACTACGGAACCGATCCCGATTACGACGTCGATATGGCACCGCAAGACTATCGCGACGGAAAGGATCCGCAAATGGATTTTGCGCTTCGCTTAATTATGCCGGCGGCCGACGCGCACCACGAGGCCTATCCCGACATCGCAAACAAGCCGTCACTCCCGCTACCAACGCTCCGGTAGTTTCCCACACTCTTCCTGATGCGAATTGCGGCGCTTATACGGAGGCCTTTCATCGCCGGAACGGGGATGAAGTGCAGTTGGTTGAGCAATGGGGTGTCGTGCGTGACGAACGCGATGAAGGCGGCGACCGGTTTGCTTGGCTGACCTTTGGTAAACATGTGCTCGTACGACCAGTACTTATACTTGCCCGAAATCACGTTTGCATCCGAAGGCGATACGCCGTCAACCGATACGGCCACGACGCTTCCAGGGCGCATGTACCCCATGGCAAGATACGACGTCGCGCCGGCGGTTTGGCCGACGATGGTTGCAACGGTTCCCGATGAGTCTTGCGTCAAACCGGACGCCGACGGCTGCGTGCCGCCCATCAGCGTCTTCACGAATACCGCGCGCGTTCCCGAGCTGCTCGGACGATTGACGATGGTGATCGGCTGATCGGCGCCGCCGACCTGTTTCCAGTTCGTGACCTTGCCGGTAAAGACGTCGCGCACTTGCTGCGTCGTGAGGTCCTTCACGCCGGCTTTCGGATTGACGACGACACCGAACGAGACGACGGCGACTTTGTGATCGACTAGTCCAGGTTCGCCGGGCGCCGGAATATCGGAGTCGCCGATTTGGAAACCGCCCTGCGCGGCCTGCGTGATGCCGACGCGCGACCCTCCGCCGCTCACGCTTATTTTGACGCTCGGATTTTTGGTCTGATAATCGACGGCCGCCTGTTTGACCAGCGGGAGCAGCGCCGTCGAACCTCCGACGGTGATGTCACCGGCGGACTCGGCTGTCGTGCCCGTGGTCGAGGACGACGACGAATTTCCGCCGCCGCATGCGGCAAGCGAAGCAATCATTCCGGCAAACGCCAGCGTCAGCGCGTACGTGCGCAGCATCACAATTGGTACTCCTTAATAAGTGCGGGCTACGTCTCTTATACCGGAGGGAGGTTATGAACGCCTTAAGACGGTGTGGCGTCGATGGCGGCAAGCAGCGTCGGATAGACCACTTCGGTGCGAGCAAGCGGATTGTCGGGATCGATGATGTCGTGATTCTTCGGCAGCCCGTCGAACTGAAATGCTGCAGCAGCATTCGGGCGCAGGCGCTTCCAACGCTCGACGACGCCGGCCGTTACGCCGTTGTTTACGGCGGGATCTTCACGGTTCGTAACGACGTAGACCGAATCGGCCGCCGGCGGCGCGCTCGCGCTCTGTGTCCGCACGGCATCGCCAATGCGCAGGCATTGGAGCAATGCGTGAGTCGAAAAGCGCGGGTACGCGGTGCTCGGTCGCTGCTTTTCTTTGATGCGCGGGTCCCAAAAGAGAAATGCATTCGGCAGCGCGAGTCCGATCTTTTCGACCGCCAGGCTGAGCGCATAGGGCATCCGCAGCATAGCGAACACCGGACTGACGGGCACCGAACGCGCTAGGTCACTGCGATGCTGCGCGAAGTACGAACACAGCAGACCGCTCGTCGAAATCCCAAGCACGCAGACGCGCTCTCCCAATCCGCACGCAATGTCCACCGCTTCGGTAGCGGCGCCGAGCAGCCGTTCTGCGGTCAGCCGGCGCAGCCGCGTCGTCATGCGATCGACGTCGCCGTGCTCGGGCATTCGCGGGATCAAGACGTTATGGCCGCGCGCATAGACGAGCGGCGCAAAGCGCGCGTATTGCCCGGGGTGATTGGTGATTCCATGGAGCAGCACGACCGCAAGCGGCGCGCGCTCGCCGCGTTCCAGCACTGCCGTGTGCGCTTGCGGAAGTATCGAGGCGTCGTCGCGCGCTTGAAACGCGCGCAGCCGCCGCATCGCTTCGGTGTACGACGCTGCGGGCGAAGCGTGCGGAGCCCTTAACGTCGTCATGCAGGCTGCGCGCGCCAGCAGTCGATGACGTGATCGTTCACGACGCCCACGGCTTGCAAGTACGCGTAAACGATCGTCGAGCCGACGAACGAAAACTCGCGTTTTCGCAGGTCTTTGCTGATCGCATCGGAGAGGGGGCTGGTTGCGGGGACGTCAGCTTGAACCCGCGGACGATTGCAGGTGGGCCGGCCGCCGACGAACGACCACAGATAGGCGTCGAAGGTTCCTCGTTCGCGCGCGACTTCCAAAAACGCGTTGGCGTTTCGTACGGTCGAGGCG
>JALYTZ010000233.1 GCA_030854025.1 Vulcanimicrobiota bacterium | reverse complement strand
ATGCAAGCGATTGCGGTGAAACCGCCGCGAACGGCGGCTTCGGTTCCGGTAAGGACCGTCCCTTTCTCCGAATATCCGGGCTGGCGCAGATGCACGTGCATGTCGATGAAACCCGGCGCAACGACTGCGTCGCGCGCATCGACAACCTCTTCGTCGCCGCGAGGCGCGAGATGCTCGCCGATTTCAACGACGACGCCGTTATTTACGCGCAGATCGCGCAGCGCGTCCGTACGGTTCGACGGATCGACGAGTCTCCCGCCGGATACGAGCACTACGCGGAGACGTCAC
The DNA here is from genome assembly GCA_030854025.1 of Vulcanimicrobiota bacterium. Lineage (GTDB taxonomy): Bacteria > Vulcanimicrobiota > Vulcanimicrobiia > Vulcanimicrobiales > Vulcanimicrobiaceae > JALYTZ01. The sequence goes on along the minus strand of JALYTZ010000233.1, from coordinate 7,434 downwards.
GCACGGTACGGCGCGCCGTTGATGAAAAAGTCGAGCACGGCCATGCGGATGTAGACGCCGTGGTGGACCTGCAGCGCATACCGCCAGCCGGCGAACTGCAGCACGGTGTCGTCGAGTTCCATGCCGCGATTGAACGGTCCGGGATGCATGATGATCGTTTTTTCAGGCACGTTCTTGAGTCGCTCGCCGTTTAGCTGGTACTGCGTCACGTAATCGCTGTCGTTCATCGGCATCGCGGCGAACCGCTCGCGCTGGATTCGCAGCAAAATGATCGCGTCGACCGATCCGAGCACGGCATCCAGGCTGCGCTCGACGCAAACTTCCGCTGCTTCGTACGTTGAGGGCAAGAAGAAGTCTGGCCCGACGAGCACGACCTCGGCGCCCAAGCGCCGCAGCCCCGCAATCGTCGAATGGGCGACACGCGAGTGCAACACGTCTCCGACGATTGCAACGCGCAGTCCGTCGACGGCGCCGAACTCTTTGCGAAGCGTATAGATATCGAGCAGCGCCTGCGTTGGATGCGCGTGCGCGCCGTCGCCCGCATTGATTACGTGGCCGTCGAACGACGAGGCCATCCGGTTGGGATACCCGGGCTCGGGATGCCGTACGACGATCGCGCTCACGCCCATGGCACCGAAGGTTAGGACCGTGTCCTCGATCGTTTCGCCCTTGTTTGCCAGGCTTAAGTCATCGGGCGATAAGTTCACGACATCGGCGCCCAGCCGCAATTCCGCCAGGTTGAACGACGTCAGCGTGCGGGTGCTGTTTTCGAAGAATACGTTGACCACGGCAATGCCCTCGAGCAGCCGCCCGGGCAGCTTTTCTTCGAACTCGTGGGTGCGATCGAAAATCTGCCGTATCTCATCTCCGGAGAGATCGTCGAGATCGATGAGACTACGGCGCGTTCGCACGGATGGCGACCTCATCATCCGGAGACGGCTGGGCCGCGAGCGACACTTTAACGTGTTCGCGGCTTCCCGTCGGAACGAAACGGCCGGTATAATCGGGCTGTACCGGAAGCTCGCGCAGACCGCGATCGATCAAAACGCAGAGACGGATTGCGGCCGGACGTCCAAGATCCGTTACCGCATCGAGTGCGGCACGGATCGTCCGGCCCGTGAAGAGCACGTCGTCCACGATGACGACGAGACGGCCGTTGATATCGAGCGGGATTTGCGACTCCGGCATTTCGTGCGTGACGCGATCGTCGCGGTACAGGTTGATATTCAGGAATCCGATCGCCGGCGGCTTGCCGCTGATGCGTTGAAGTTCTCGAGAGAGGCGTTGCGCGAGCGTTTCGCCGCCCCGCCGCACGCCGATGATGATAATGCCGTTTTGCGCATCGACCGGTTCCACGATCTGATGCGCGAGACGCGCGATCGTCCGCGCGATCTCGTCGCTCCCAATGAGAATGCGGTGCCCTTGCGCGGTGGTCATTCCGGCTCTCCCATAGCGGCTAACGCTGCTCGCACCCGAACGAGTTCGGCCCGATACGATTCAAGCTTTTCGCGCTCTTTCGCAATAATAGCCGGAGCAGCCTTGGCAACAAATCGGTCGTCGGAAAGCTTCTTCTCGCCGCGCTCCACCTCGGCGCGCAAGCGCGATAGCTCTCGACGGTATCGTTCGAGCGCGACCGGTTTGGGCGCGCGTCCGTCGACGGCGGCAAGCCCTTCCACCGCGGAGCCGGGCGTGGCAGGCACCCGCGAAACGCTTCCGCCGCAAAAAAGTGCGAGCAGCGATATGGCGGCATCCGGTACGTTTTCCGGCACGTCGATGTCGAGTGTGGCGCGGGGCGCGAGCCCCATCGCCGAGCGCAGCTTTCGGATCCGCTCCGCCGCGCTCTGGGCCGCTTCGAAGAGTATCGCCGCATCGCGGTCCACCGGCACTTCACGCGCATCGGGCCAAGTCGCGGTCATGATCGTCGCTCCGTCGTGCGGCAGACGCTGCCAGACTTCTTCGGTAATAAACGGCTCGATCGGATGCAGCAGCCGCATGGCGTTGTTCCATACAAACGAAAGCACCGCGCCGCGAGTCTTCTCGTTTTCTCGGGCCTTCGTCGCTTCGACATACCAGTCGCAGAATTCGTACCAGACGAAGCGCCAGATCGTATCGGCGGCGTTGCCGAAATCGAAGGCATCCAGCATCGCGCTCATCGATACGATCGTGTCGTGCAATCGCGTAAGAATCCAACGATCGGCAAGCGTGAGCGCGTCGCGCGCCGGAAGCATCATCGCTCCCGGCAAACCCTCGGGCCGTTCGAGCATGTACTTCGTCGCGTTCCAGATTTTATTGTTAAAGTTGCGTGCTTCTTCGCAGCGCGTCTCTTGGAAGCGCACCTCTTGACCTTCCAGACGAAGCTGCCGCAGCATCCCCATGCGGAATGCGTCGGCGCCGTAGAGATCGACCAGGTCGAGCGGGTCGATCGCGTTGCCGAGCGATTTGGACATTTTGCGGCCCTGCGCATCGAAGACCAAAGGCGCGACGAAGACCGTCGGAAACGGGACGGAACCTAAAACGTGGAGTCCGAGCATCGTCATGCGCGCGACCCACAGAAAGATAATTTCCCATCCGGTTACCAGCACTTGCGACGGATACCAGCAGTCCAGTTCGGGCGTTTTCTCCGGCCAGCCGAGAATCGAGAACGGCCATAAAGCGCTGGAAAACCACGTATCGAGCGTATCGGGATCGCGACGCAATTCTCGCGTGCCGAAACGGCGTTGCGCCGTTGCTGCGGCTTCTTCTTCGGTCTCTTCGACGATCGTATCGCCCTGCGGCGTGTACCATACGGGAAGCTGATGGCCCCAGAAAACCTGGCGCGAGATATTCCAATCGTGTATGTTTTCGAGCCATTGCTCGTACGTGCGTCCGTACCGCGGGGGAACGAACCGTATGCGCCCGTCGTGGAACGCTTCAAGCGCGGGCTGCGCGAGGGGCCGCATGGTGACGAACCATTGCAGCGAGAGCAGCGGCTCGATGATATCGCCCGAACGTTCGCTCACCGCAATTGCGTGCCGGTACGGCTCTTCTCGCACGAGATATCCGCGCTCGCGCAGATCGCCCACGACGGCATCGCGCGCTGCATCGCGCGTCATGCCTTCGTATCGGCCGACGTCGATATTGGCGCCGGTTATTCTTGCATCGAAATCCATGATCGACGGAGCGGGAAGATCGTGCCGGAGGCCGATCTGGTAATCCGTTGCATCGTGCGCAGGCGTCACTTTCACGGCTCCGCTTCCGAACTCGCGTTCCACGACATCGTCGGCCACGATCGGAATTTCGCGCTGCAGCATCGGCGGCAAAAGCACGTGCTTGCCGACGAGCGCCGCGTAACGTTCGTCGTGCGGATGAACCGCAATCGCGACATCGCCGAGCATGGTTTCCGGCCGCGTCGTCGCAACGGCGATCGAAAACGAACCGTCGGCACTTGGATACCGAACGTGCCACAACGTTGCGTCGCGTTCGACATGGTCGACTTCGGCGTCCGAAACCGTCGTTTTACCTTTAGGGTCCCAGTTGATCAGCCGGTTGCCGCGGTAGATTAGTCCTTCACGATAGAGCGCGACGAAGACTTTGCGAACCGCGGCGGAACAGCCGTCGTCCATCGTGAAACGCTCGCGCGCCCAATCGGGCCCGAAGCCGAGCCTGCGGAACTGATCGTCGATCGTTCCGCCGTACAAGCGCGACCATTCCCACGCGCGCGCGATAAACCGTTCGCGGCCCAATTCATCGCGCGACGTTCCCTCTTTGGCCAGCTCCCGAACGAGAACCGCTTCGGTTGCAATCGCGGCGTGATCGAGTCCGGGAAGCCAGTCGGCGTTATCCCCCAGCATGCGGTGATAGCGCGTAAGCACGTCCATCGGCGTATACGTCGATCCGTGACCTAAATGCGCTCTCCCGGTGACGTTGGGAGGCGGCATGCAAATGATGAAGGGCGGACGCGCCGGGTCGGGTTCTTCATGAAAGAAACCGCTGCGTTCCCACCATTCGTAAAGCCGCACTTCGACGGCTTTAGGATCGTAATTCTTTGGAAGCTCGGCGGCCTGCTCTCGTGCGGTCATGAACGCGCTCCGTTTTCAGCAACGCAGCGGACCAAACCTCGAAGAGAAGTTTAACCGTCGTGAACGTGACGCTGGCGGCGTTTGCGCTCGACCAGATACAGCGCTTGCACGATCGCGCGGCGGTCGGCGGATTTCTCGAGAACGACGTCTGCGCCGGCTGAGGTAAAGGCGCGGAAGATCGCGTCGCTCGGAGCGGTTGCGTAGACGAAGATCTGCGCCTGCGGCAAAAGAACGTGCGATAGTCTGACGTTCTCGAGCGGTTCGTTAATGTAATCGGTGTCGAGAAATACAAGATCGGGCTGTTTCTCGAGCAGCAATCGTGGATCGACCTGCGCGGCGACGTGATCGACTGCAAGGCCGGCTTCAGAAAAGACCTCGACCAGCGCGGGAACGAACAATTGCTGCGGTTCGATCAGATGGACGATCGTTCGTCCGGATGCTTCCGTCATGTGCGCATTCATTGTATGCAAGACGTTACTGCGATGCCGCGACGATAGGGGCGTCGTCGGAGTACAGACGCGGAACGTCCTCTCCGTACGGCGTGTAATCGGCCCGGCGCGCTTCGGTTCGATTGAGCACGAAGCCCAGGATGTTGCGGACGCCCATGCGCTGCAGTCGCTTCATCGCGCCGCTCGCTTCGCGCAGATCGGTCGAACCGTGCGAGAGCACGAGCACCGTACCGCTTACGCGGCGCGCGATGACGGCCGAATCGACGTTGCCTACGAGCGCGGCGCCGTCGAAGACGACGGTTCGATATTTTTGATACAGCTCATCCATTAGCGCATCGAATCGTGTCGACTCGAGAAGTTTGATCGGGTTAGGCGTGGCGGTTCCGCTGGTAAGGACGGCAAGACCGCTGCGATCGTCGACTTGAACGGCGGAGTCGAGCGACGAAGCACCGACCAGCACGTCGGAGAGACCGCGTTCGTTGGGCATGCGCAATTTCGCATGCAGCGACGGTCTGCGCAGGTCGCCGTCGACCAGAAGCACCGGGCCTTCGATCTCGTTCATCGCTAGCGCGATATTGAGTGCAATCGTCGATTTGCCGTCGCCCTGCTGCGGGCTAATGACCGCAAGCGAACGCAGCGGCACGTCGGTCGCATATTTCATGTTCGTTACGAGCTGAAGGAACGACTCGAGTGCGAGTGCTTTCACCCACGGTACGATGGCTTCGCCGTTGCGCAACTGCACGAGCGGAATCGCACCGAGCTGCGGAAGCGACAGTTCCTCTTCGACTTGACGCTCGTCTTTAATGCTGTTGTCCAAATAGTCGAGCAGCAGCGCGCCGGTGACGCCAAGCACGGCACCGAGCACGAGCGAGATAAGAAAATTCAGGAGCAGGCTCGGTCGCACCGTTGCCTGGCTGGCTAATGCAGGCTGCGTGATCGTGACGTCGGAAAGCGCCGTCTCCGAAGCCACTTGCGCATTGACGAATTTACTTTGTAAGGCGGAATAGACATCTTGGCTTGCCTTGGCGCTGCGTTGAAGGTCGGCCAACTGCGCCGTCTGCGAAGGTAGCGCCGCAAGGATCGGAGCCATCTCTCGGCTCTGCCGCTGCAGTTCGGTAATCTGCGCGCTGTCTGCCGCGACCTGCGCGCGGTATCCCGCCGACTGCTGTGCTAATCCCTGATACACCGGGTTTGGAACTTGACTTTGGCCCGAAACGACGGTGCGCTGCTGTTGTGCGATCGCGCTTTGCAGCTGTGCTTCCTGGGCTTTGAGGGCGATCACTTCGGGATGCTGTTCCGTGTATTGCTGGCGCGCCGTGCGAAGCTGAACGTCGACTTGCGTGAGCTGCTGCTGCAATTGCGCGACGACCGGATTCGCGGAGGTGGTCGTGCTGCCGGTAATCGTGGGCGACATGCCGGAAAGCTGCGCCTGCGACGACGCTAATTGCGCTTGTGCTTGCTGCCGATCCGCCTGGACTTGGCCGACCTTCGCATCGAGCGTCGCCATGTTTGTGATCGTGTTCGTCGTCTGTTGATCGATATTCGCGATCCGATGCTTAGCCTCGAACGACGAAAGAGCGCTCTGCGCATCATTCATCCGCGATTGCGCTTGAGGTAATTGCGTTTTAAGAGAATCGATCGCGGCACGGGCCTGGCTCGAAACGAGATCGCGCTGCCGTTCGACGATCGCTTTACCAAAGGCATTTGCGATCGCGGAGGCGGTATTTCTGTTACCCCATGTGACCGCAACGCTTAGAATAGCAGTGTTCGTTACGGGCTTTATGACGACGTGACCGAGCAGCGTTCGCGGACTGACCTTGAGATTCACATCCGAAATGACGCGTTGAACGACCGGGGTTTCTTGAAAGAGTTCGGCATACGTTTCATTGGTCTGCATGCCGCCGGCGAGCATCAGCGCATTTAGGACCGGCAACTGACTATCGGGACCCTGCGCGCTCGTGCCGGCCGCGTTGTTGGAATTTCCCGTTATGAGCTTGATTTCGCTTGTGTATTGCTTGGGCCACACGAGCGTACCGATCAGCATTAAGAGCACGAAGCCGACGAAAATGCGCAGAATCGTCGAACGGCGCCGGATGAGCGTACGCCAGAGCGATGCCAGTTCGCGTTGGCGGTCGGTCGAACCCGAGGGCTCGACTCCGCCGGTAAGTGCGTAGGGGGATGAACCGGGAATGGCCTGCACAGTGTCTCCTACGGAATGATCAGTCGGCCGAGTAAATAAAGCAGCGGCGAGGCTAACAAATCGCTACGTTTTTTGCTCTCAGGAACGTAAACGACGTCGCCTTTCATCAACTGAATATCCGCAGAACTGTCGTTTTTCTCGAGCGCTTGGTAAAGGTTGATCGTCTGCGACGTTCGCTGCCCGCTTGGGAGCGTGCGCATGACTTTGACGTTATTGAGGTCTGATCCGGCCCCGGCACTGTTGCCTGCTTTCGCGATCGCCATCGAAAGGCGGTCGCCTTCATCGAGCTGCACGTCGCCCGGATGATCCACGGCGCCCGTTACGACGATATCGAACGTCACGGGACCGGGAACGTAGACGACATCTCCCTCGGCGATGGGGCGATCCAACGAAACATCGCCGTCGTGAAGCAGTTTCTGCAGCGAAACCGTCGAGACGTTGCCGCTCGGATCGGAGATCCGGGCGTCGGGCAGCTCGCCGTTAATATCGGCTATACCACCGGCTGCGGCGATCGCATCGGTTATTCGCGCGTCGGACCGCAACTGGAACTTGCCGGGTGTCTTCACGTCCCCGAGCACTAGGACGTTCGGCTGGCCCAGGGTCGTAATCGCCAGTGTTACCACCGGCTGGCGCACATATCTTTCAAGATGTTGCCGCATAATGGCGGTTGCTTGATCGATCGTCTTACCGCCAAGCGATATCCGGCCGACGAGCGGATACACGATAC
>JALYTZ010000219.1 GCA_030854025.1 Vulcanimicrobiota bacterium | reverse complement strand
GGGCAGCCGCGGGAATGCCGGTGTGGGGCACCTGCATGGGCATGATCGTGATCGCGCGGGAAGTATTGGGGCTCGACCAGCCCACGCTCGATCTGATCAATATTTCGGTGCGTCGCAACGCCTTCGGGCGCCAAAACGATTCGGCTGAAGTGCCCCTGTCGATTCCCGCTTTGGGCACGCAGCCGTTTCCGGGCATATTTATCCGCGCGCCATGGATCGAGCGCTCGGGCCAGGGAGTCGAGCAACTGGCGGACCGGGAAGGTCACTGCGTGATGGTTCGCCGGGACGGCATACTCGCAACGTCGTTTCATCCGGAACTCACGACGGATCCGCGCGTCCACGCGTACTTTCTCGACATGGTTTCGGCACGCCGGAACGCGATGCCAGGGAAGGAACACAGCGTCGCGTAAATCCTAACCATGAGCATCGCACGGTCGATGAGGTATCGATGAGCGAAGTCCTCGTGCTGAATTTCACGTACGAAGCGCTGAACGTCACCAGTTTTCAGCGCGCCGTCCGTTTGCTATTTGCCGGCAAGGCCGAGCTGGTGCACGGGCGCGACCGGGTCATTCGCTCGACGACGTTCGGGATGCGCATGCCCTCGATCATCCGGATGCTGTACTACATCAAACGCCCGATGCAAAAAGTTGCGCTTACGAAGAAGAACATTCTGATCCGGGACGACTACATGTGTCAGTACTGCGGGATTCGCGGCGAGCGTCTCATGACGGTCGATCATATCGTTCCCAAGAGCAAGGGCGGTCCGTCGACTTGGGAAAACTTGGTGTGCGCGTGCATGCGCTGCAACAACCGCAAGAACAATCGGAGTCCCGAAGACTCGAACATGCGCTTGCGCAAGAAGCCGCGACAGCCCAAGTACATCCCGTGGATTCAAGTCAAACGCAACACGCTGCCCGACGAGTGGTGCAAGTTTCTCTTCCTCTACAACGTGTCGATCGAGGAACGCATCGAATAGCCGACAGCCAACAACGTAGGCAGCGGCTTTGAGGCAGAAGAGTCGTTTGTGGCTCCCGTTTACGCAGATGCAAAACGTCGAAGTGATGCGGCGCATCTTCGTACGGGGCGAGGGATGTTTTCTCTACGACGATCGTGGGCACCGGACGTTCGACGCGGTCAGTTCCATTTGGACGATCGTTCACGGCCACGGCCATCCGGCAATCGTCGAGGCCATCGCGCGGCAAGCGGCGCTTCTCGACCACGCCACGCTGCTTGGAGCGACCCATCCGAATGCTGAAGAACTCGCCGTACGGCTGACCGAGCTAGCCGCAATGGACTACGCTTTTTTCTCCAGCGACGGCGCGAGCGCCGTTGAAGTCGCGCTGAAAATGGCGCTGCAATACTGGCAGAACTGCGGACATTCGAAACGTACGAAGTTCGTGCGGCTCGTCGACGCGTATCATGGCGACACCGCCGGCGCGATGAGCGTTTCTGATATCGCCGCGTTCAAAGCGCGTTTCGGCCCGATCACCTTCGAAACGGTGGAATACCATCGTGCCTCCGACATGCTTGCCCGGCACGATGTTGCAGCCGTCATCGTGGAACCGATCGTACAGGCAGCTGCCGGCATGCGCATCGTACCGCTCGCGACGTACGAGCCACTTCGAGATATCGAGCCGCTGCTGGTCGTCGATGAAATCGCGACCGGTTTTGGGCGCACCGGCGCGATGTTTGCCTTCGAGCATCTTAATCTGCAGCCCGACATCCTCTGCGTCGGCAAAGGTTTGAGCGGGGGCACGCTCGCGCTCTCGGCGACGCTCGTGCGCGCCCGCATCTTCGACGCCTTCCTCGGCAATCACGCCGAGATGAAGCAGCTCTTTCACGGGCATTCGTTTGCCGGTAATCCGATTGCGTGCGCGGCCGCGCTCGCAAGCTTAGAGCTGTTCGATTCGGACCGGACGCTCGACGGTGCTCGCGCCCTTGCCGACGATCTTGCCGTCCGGCTCGATAGCTTGCGCGCGCATCCGCTCGTTCGCGACGTGCGTCAAGCCGGGCTCATGATCGGCATCGAACTGCAGGCTGAATCCATTGATGCGCACGGTTCGTTGTCGCCCGCATGGGCGGTCGCCGACCGGTTGTACGAGCGCGGACACTTCACGCGTCCCATTGGAGACGTCATTCAACTCGTTCCGCCGCTGTCGGCTGCGAGCACGGATGCGCACGATTTTTTGACGGCGCTTGAAACGATTCTCGCATGAACTACCTGCACGATGTTGCGCAGCGTCTGGAACAGATACGCGCAAGCGGGCGGTACCGCACGCTAGACGCAAGCGAAGCGCGCGTCTTCGCCGATTTTTCTACGAACGATTATCTCGGTTTGGCGGCCGACCCGCGGATGGTCGAAGCGCTCAAACGCGCGACCCGAGTCGGCTCGGGCGGCGCGCGTCTGCTCGGTGGCCGGCACCGCGAACATGCGCTGCTGGAAGAAGATCTATCGAAGTGGCTCGGGCGCGAACGCACGCTGCTTTTTTCGTCGGGCTATTTGGCCGCCGGCGGTGCCGTCGGAGCGCTCGCGCCATTCGTCGGCGTTGCGTATTCTGACGCACTGAATCACGCGTGTTTAATCGACGCGCTGCGAACGGCGAAAGTCGAACGCGTGGTGTACCCGCACCGCGCGCTCCCGCCGCGAACGAACCGGCGCAGACCTGCCTTAATCGTCACCGAGTCGATCTACGGGATGGACGGCGACATCGCCCCGCTCGAAGCGATGCTGGCCGACTTGAACGACGACGACATTCTGCTGGTCGACGATGCGCACGCGCTTGGAATCGCGGGTCCGGACCATGCAGGTTTGGCGCAGGCGCTACCGGACGAGCGCGTCGTGGTGATGGGCACGCTGGGCAAGGCAATCGGCGCCGCCGGCGGCTTCGTCAGCGGACCGGCGGCAGTGGTGGAGCTGCTCGTTAACACGGCGCGCACGTTTATTTTCGACACGGCGCTTCCGCCGTCGATTGCGCTCGCTGCGCGCGTCGGCATTCTGCTCGCGCGTCAAGCCGACGATCGCCGTGCCAGACTGCACGCAAATGTCAGGCAACTGCGCGAGGGCTTGCGCGAGCTCGGCTTGCCCGCAGCCGAGGATCGCACGCCGATCGTGCCGATCGTGCTCGGTGATGAAGCACGCGCGCTTGCCGTCTCTCAAAAAGCTCTGACCCTCGGCGTGTCGGCGCCGGCGATTCGGCCGCCGACCGTGCCGCCGGGAACGTCGCGGCTGCGCATTTCGGTTCGCGCGGACCATACGCCCGAACAGATCGCGCGGCTGCTCGAAGTGCTTGCGTGCAGCGGTATTTAGTTACCGGGACCGACACCGACGTCGGAAAAACGCGCCTAACGGCAATCGTTGCGCGAACGCTGCTTGACGCGCAGCTGCGGCCGACCGTCGTCAAGCTCGTGCAAACCGGCGCAGAGAACGGCGAGCCGGACGACGCCGAACGCGCGGGCAAACTTGCACGCTGCCCGTACCGCACGCTGGAGCGGTTCGCGAAGCCGGCCGATCCATGGTCGGCCGCGCTCGCGCAGAATCGCCCGCCCGTTCGCGCAGATGCGCTCGCGCGTTCGCTGGACGGGATCGAAGGAACGATCGTCGCGGAAGGCGCCGGCGGCCTCGCGGTGCCGCTCAACCGCGACCAGCATTTCGGTACGGTGGCTCAAATGGCAGGACTGCGAATCATCCTCGCAGTCGGCTTGCGTCTGGGGTGCATGAATCACGCTCTGCTGACGCTGAGCTTGTGCGACCGGCTGCGGCTGGATGTAGCCGGGGCCGTACTGGTCGACCGTTTTGCTCGATCGGAGCAGTCGTATATCGACGACGTGCGACGCGTGTTGCAGGGAAAAATCGAGATACTTGGCATTCTGCCGTTTGAACCGAACGAGGCGCTCGCCGTTGCGGCCGATACGCCGCTCTCCACGCTCTTCTAGAGGACCGACTTGGCTGAACCTGCGATCGAACGCGCTCGCAAGCGCGTCTTGGAACGACGACTTCCGGCCGACAGAGAACTGCTCTCGCAATTGGCGGTGCTTCCGTCGCACGCCGTCGTCGAACTCCTCGCGCTCGCGGACGAGGTTCGCGCGCAGTACTGCGGCAGCGCGTTTGCGGTGGAGGTGCTGTATAACGCCAAAAAAGGCGGTTGTTCCGAAGACTGCAATTTCTGTTCGCAGAGCGCCCGCTACGCAACCGACGTGGATGCCGAACCGGTCAGCTCGGTCGAGGGATTTCTTGCAGCCGCGCGCGATGCACACGCCCGCGGAGCAGGCGAACTGTGTATCGTCGTTGCGGTGCGCGGCCCTTCGACCAAGCTCCTGGAACGCGTCTGCGAAGCCGTGCGTCTAATCAAGCGTGATTTTCCATTGCACGTAGCGGTTTCGCTCGGCATTTTGCGTGAAGATCAAATGAGCAAGCTCGTGGATGCCGGCGTCGATAAAGTCAACCATAATTTGGAAACGTCGCGGCGCCATTTCCCGTCGGTCTGTACGACGCACACGTATCAAGAGCGTTGGGCGACGTGCGAACTGGTGAAGGCGTTCGGGCTTGAATTGTGCAGCGGCGGCATCGTCGGGTTGGGCGAGACGCTCGAAGATCGCTTGGACTTTTTAACCTCGCTGCAAGTTCTGGAGCCGGACGAAGTGCCGATCAATTTCTTGAATCCGCGGCCGGGAACGCCGCTGCAGGATCAGTCGCTGGTCGAGCCGATCGAAGCACTGCGCTTCGTTGCCATGGCGCGGCTCGCCCTGCCCGGCGCGCTCATTCGGTTTGCCGGCGGACGCGAAATCACACTGCGTGGCCTGCAAGACCTCGGTATGCGCAGCGGCGCCAGCGGCTTGGTGCTCGGCAACTATCTGACGACGTCCGGCCGTCACGACGGCGACGACTTTGCAATGCTCGAACGCTTGGGCTTCGAGGTTATGGCCTAAACGTGAAACACCACGGAGCGCACGGCCGCGCGATCCGAAAAGCGGCTTGGCTTGTGTCCCATCACTCAGCTACCGCGAAGGGAAGCGCCCACTAGCACGAGCGCACGCGCGCCAATTGCTTTTGCACGCGTCCGGCATCGCCGGATTTTGGAGTGTCAGTGGATCAGACCAAAGCCCCGTATTTTCAAGCGCTTCTCGACTACGTCGATGCGGGCGTCATTCCGTTTCACACGCCGGGTCACAAACAGGGCATCGGGATGGACCGCGCTTTTCGCGAGTTCATCGGCGACAATATTTGCTCGATCGATCTCACGCCCATGCCGGGAATCGACGATCTTCTGCAGCCGACGGAGTCCCTGCTCGAAGCGCAGCGTCTCGCGGCAGAAGCGTACGGAGCCGACCGCAGCTATTTTCTCATTAACGGTTCGACCAGCGGCAATCAGTGCATGATGATGACTGCGGTCAACCCGGGAGAGAAGATTGCCGTTCCGCGCAACGCGCACAAGTCGATGCTCGGTGGTTTGGTGATGAGCGGTGCGCATCCGGTCTACATGCAGCCCGAAGTCGACGATGCGCTGCACATGGACAATTGCGTCACGCCGGAAACGATCGCGCAAACGATCGAAGCGCACCCCGATCTCAAAGCAGTGTACGTCGTGAGCCCCACATACTACGGAGTCGCCGCCGACCTCGAGTCGATCGTTCGTATCGTGCACGACGCCGGCAAGCTGTTCTTAGTCGACGAAGCGTGGGGTCCGCATTTCCAATTTCACCCCGCGCTGCCGCTCTCGGCGACGCAGGCCGGTGCCGACATGTGCATCAACTCGACGCATAAGATGCTTTCCGCGTTTTCGCAGTGCGCGATGTTGCATCAGATCGGTTCCCGCGTTCGCGTGGATCGTCTCGAAGCGGTGCTCAAAATGTTTCTTTCGACCTCGCCGAACCTGCCGATGGTGGCTTCGCTCGACGTCGCGCGCCGGCAAATGGCGGTCGAAGGGGCGGCGCTCCTTTCGCGAACGATCGAGTTAGCCGAGGATACGCGCCGCCGGCTCAACGACATCGACGGCATCTACTGTTTCGGCGAAGAACTTGCCGGACGCGCCGGAATGTTCGCACTCGATCCGACTAAAATAACCATTACCGTTAAGGACCTCGGGTATACGGGATACGAAGCCTCGGAGCTGCTGCGACGACGCTACAACGTGCAAGTCGAGCTTGCCGACCTTTTCAACATCGTTGCGCTCTTTACGATCGGCACGAGTTCCGACGCCGCCGATCGGCTCGTGCTCGGCATGTCGGAGATGGCGCGCGAAGATCGCCCCGTCGACATGTTCTCGCCTTCGGGAGTTCTGGAGCGCCGCCTAAAAACGGGCACGTACAAGCTGCCGAAGATTCCGCCGATGCGAATGCTTCCGCGCGAAGCGTTTCTCGCGGACACGGAGTTCGTGCCGTTCAAATCGAGCAAGGGTCGCATTTGCGCCGAAACGATCAGCCCCTATCCGCCCGGCATTCCGGTCATCTCGCCCGGCGAAGAGATCACGCCGGAGATCATCGACTACCTCGACCTGGAACTTAAAGCCGGAGTTCGCATGCAAGGACCATACGATAAAGAGCTGCGGACGATTCGAGTCGTGGAAGGGCGCTAGCGCATGGTGCAAGAGACCTAGATTTTCACGCAACCAATGCGTAAGAATCTCCGGTCGTAATTGTCGTGAGCATTCGTCAAACTCAAGCGGCCTCACGGCTGCAGGGCCGACGCCCGATAATGGGAAAAGACGCCTTGGAGCTCCGCATGAACGTCCGTCTAACGCCGACAAGCGAGGGTCAGCATTGGCTGTAAAAGCCGAGTCGATCTCACCGAACTGGGAACTCGCCCAACTCCTCGACATCTTTCCGCTCCCGATTAGGCAATCGCTCGTACGCCTTCCGAACTTCGAGCAGATTATCGAAGTCGTGCTGGATCTAGGCCGTCCGCCCGAAGCCCGCTTCGAAAATGATTTTGCCTACCTTTCCGACACGCCCGTTACGCAAGAAGACATCGCGCACGTGTGTTCGCGACTTTCGGCTTTTGGTGCGGACAATCGCGCCGGAATCGAACAGACGCTGCACCGAATCAGCGCCATCCGCAATCGCGTCGGTAAAATTGTCGGGCTGACTTGCCGGGTAGGGCGAGCGGTCTCCGGTACGATCGACATCATTCTCGACGTGCTCCGAAGCGGCAAGTCGATTTGTCTGCTCGGACGGCCCGGCGTCGGAAAAACCACCATGCTGCGCGAGTGCGCCCGCATGCTCGCCGAGGATCGCAAGCGCGTCGTCATCGTCGATTCCAGCAACGAAATTGCGGGTGACAGCGATATCCCGCATCCCGGCATCGGCACCGCGCGGCGCATGCAAGTCCCAGATCAGGTGCTTCAACACTCCGTCATGATCGAAGCGGTCGAAAACCACATGCCGCAGGTTGTGGTCATTGACGAGATCGGCACCGAAGCGGAGGCGGCAGCCGCACGCACTATTGCCGAACGCGGCGTTGCACTCATTGGAACGGCGCACGGACAGTCGCTCGAAAATTTGCTGATGAATCCGACGCTTTCGGATCTCGTCGGCGGAATCAGCGCGGTGACGCTTTCTGACGAAGAGGCGCGCCGGCGCGGCACGCGCAAAACCGTTCTCGAGCGCAAGGCACCACCGACCTTCGACGTGCTTGTCGAAATTCAGGAACGCGACCGGCTGGCAATCCACAAGAACGTTGCCGAGGTCGTCGATGCGCTGCTTCGCGGCTATCAGCCGCAGCCGGAAGTGCGGCAACGCACCGCCGATGGCGACGTGACGGTGGTTCAGGAGGCGGACCCGGAATCGATGCCGCAGCTTGCCGCCGCAGGTCACCTTTACTTTCACGACGATGTGCGCGAAGGCGACGACCGCGATCGGCCGCTGATGATCTTCCCGTACGGCGTTTCGCGCAATAAGATCGAACGGGCCATCCACAATCTTCGCGTCAACGCAAACATCGCGCGAAACTGGGATGATGCCGACGTCGTCCTAACGCTCAAAACACTCGAACGGAAAGAGCAGCCGAAGCTCAAGGCGATTGCTTCGGAAAACGTTCCGATCTATTCGATAAAAACGAACACGACCACGCAGATTCAAAGCTGCCTTAAAGACGTCTTCAACCTGCCGTCGATCGACAACGAAGAAATTGCGCTGCGCGAAGCGGAAGAAGCCGTCTATCAGGTGCTGCTCAACAGCCAAGCCATCGAACTATCGCCGCAGACGTCGTTCGTCCGGCGCATGCAGCATCAGCTCGCCGAAAAGTACCGCCTCCAGTCCCGCAGCACCGGGCTCGAACCGAATCGAAGAGTGCGAATCTTCAAAATCGCCGATACGGCGTAGTGTTCATAACGTTTGAAGGCATCGAGGGAAGCGGGAAATCGACCTTGCTTCGCGCGATTGCCGCGCGCCTTCGCAACGAAGGACGCACGGTCGTGGAAACTCGCGAGCCGGGTGGCACGGACGTAGGCGACGGCATCCGTCAACTTCTGTTGGCTCCCGGGCCGGCAATCGAAGCATTGACCGAAACGTTTCTCGTGAACGCGTCGCGCGCACAGCTTCTTGCTGAAGTGATCGAGCCGGCGCTGGCGCGAGGAGCAGTGGTGTTGTGCGATCGCTACGTCGATTCGACGCTCGCATATCAAGGCTACGGTCGGGGCCTCGACCTGCGCGTCGTTCGGGCCTTGTGCGATGCCGCCGTCGGCAGTCGCACGCCCGACCTAACGCTGCTGATCGATATCGGTTTACAAACGTCGAGCGTTCGCGTTGCTTCGCGCAACGGCGCGGCCGATCGCATGGAGTTACAAGATCGTTCGTTCCACGAACGAGTACGTCGCGGATTCCTAGAACTTGCCGCTATTGAGGCGGATCGAATCGTCGTGCTGGACGGCGAACGTTCATCCGATCTCGTCGAGGCAGCGGCGTTGGAATCCATCGGAAAGCGAGTCGCATGAGCGCGCTGGAGTTCGACGTTATTGGTGCAGCCGGTCCCACGACGTTCTTCTCGCGAATGACGAAAGCGACGATCGGGCACGGATATCTGTTTACGGGCGGCCAGGGGATCGGCAAAAAGACGTTTGCGCGCCGGCTCGCGCAATCGCTGCTCTGCGAAGCGCCCAAGGACGGCGTACTCGGTTACGATGGAACGTGCGCTTCGTGCAAGCTCATCGGAAAGGCGGATACGCGGCATCCGGATCTGCTGGAAAGTGCAGGCGCGCTTAAAATCGGCGACACCGAATCGTCGCTCGGATTTCACGAGTCCGACGAGATGACGGCGCGCGATCTCGTGCGGCAACTCTCGCTTCAATCCTACTCGGGCGGATTTCGAATATTCATCTTGGGAGACGTCGATTTCGCAACGCACCACGCAGCCAATGCGATGCTTAAGTTTTTCGAGGAACCGCCGCCGCAGGTGATCCTACTGCTGACCACCGCGGTTCCCGGCCGGCTCCTACCAACGATACGATCGCGCTTGGTTGAAATCCGATTCCCAAACCTGCGTGCGACGGAGGTTGCGGAAGTGCTCGCGCGGCACGGCTACGATCGAGAGCAGGCGCTGGTTGGCGCTGCGCTCGGGCAGGGCAGCGTTACGCGCGCGCTTGCCGCTCTCGACGGCGACGGCGAACAGTTGCGCGCGCAAGTAGCGCGGTGGTTCTTCGACGTGGTCGCCGGGCGAACGCCCGACCAGACGTGGGCGACTCGCGATGCGCTCGAAGATGGATTGGAAACGCTCAAAACACTCGTGCGCGATTGGATCGCTGCCGGGCTCGATGTTGGCCCGCTGCCGATGCTGGCGATGGATTATTCGGAAAAACTTAAGGAGCTATGCCCGCTGAGATCCGCCGACGCGGGCGCAATTCTTCGTAAGATCACCGACGCTCAAAGCTTGGCGCGTACCAATGTAAGTCCAGCCATGGTCGGCGAAGTCGTCCGCATGGCCCTCTCCGGAAAAGGCGCAGCGCAAATTAAAAGTAGCGGCTGAAGGCGAAGTCGATGTATTGCTTTGCGACGACGAGCGCAACGTAACCGATCGCAATTGCCGGAAAGAGCAGTTCGAGCGCATAGTATCCGAACCCGACCGACGGTCCGAGCATAGACGGCAATAGTTGACCGACGTACACGTAGACGAGCAGGCTGACAACGGCGAGAATGGCCGTCGGAAGCGGCTCGCGGCGCGCCATGCGAATCGATACGGAGAATGCGTCGGTGGCGTAGGCGCCGCCT
>JALYTZ010000186.1 GCA_030854025.1 Vulcanimicrobiota bacterium | reverse complement strand
CTCGCGAGCCCTGGTGCCGACGATCGACATCAGCCGCGCCGCGATGGAGCGTCAAGGGAACAGCCGGCTCGTCGATGCGCTCGCGGCGGTTCCGTCGATCACGTTCGCGCGGCCCGACGGCGGCAATGCCGCGGGACCGTCACTGGTGGCGCTTCGCGGGCCGGATCCGTCCGAAACGCTCGTTGCGCTGGACGGTCAGATTCTAAACGACGGCAACACGGGGGATCTCGACATCGGTCGCTTCCCGGTCGCGGCCTTCTCGAACGTTTCGGTGACCGAAGGGTTAGGACCGAGCGATACCGAGAGCAGCAACACGATTGGGGGCGCGGTCAACATCATCTCGCTGCGCCCCACCACCACGCCGCACTACGCGATGTCGCTTTCGGCCGCTTCGTTCGGCCGAAGCGAGGGCTGGATTAACGCCACCGGCACTCGCGGACGGCTGGGCTACGCGGCCGCCATCGACGATCAGCAAGACGGCGGATACGTCGCGCAAAATGCGCTGCTCTGCGATGCGCAGACCTCCGATCCATGCACTTCGACGCAGCCGATTCACCTCGGCTCGGCAGTCAGCAGCCGAACGGCGCTCGGCAATATTACCTGGACGTTCTCGCCTGCTGCCGACATCGGGCTGCGCGTGTTCGCGCTCGCAAACACGCGCGACGAAAGCGCTAATTACAACGCGCCGGTCGATCCGGCGAGCCAAGGGCCGGGAAGCCTCTTCGTCGGGGCCGGTCCGTCAAACATCGCGCAAATAATTCGCGCGTACGCGCTGCACGGCCGCGCGCCGCTCGGTGCCGGTTCGCTGATTTACGACGGCGAAGTTTCCGACAACGGCATCACGCTCGTCGGAAGCGGCATTTCTCCGTACGACGTAACCCATCGCGACACACGTTCGAACATTGGGCTTTCGTGGGAGCGGGCAAATGCCAATAGCGAATTCGCCGTTGGCGGCTATACGCGGCACGAATCGCTCGACGAAGACGGCGTCGCCGGCAGTCAGCAGCAATCGATCCAGAGTTACTTCGCGCGCGCTTCCGTCGAGCCGTTCGACCGGTTGCGCATGCAAGGCGCCGTTTTCGCTTCGCACTATTCAACGTTCGGCAGCAGCTTGGACGGCAGATTCGGTTTCTCTTACGATCTGGCGCCCGGCAGCGTGCTGCGCGCGTCGGTCGGAACCGGTTTTCGCGCGCCGCTGCTGATCGAGCGCTACGTCTTTCCGGTCGATCAGCTGCCGCAAGATGCCAACTGCGTTGCGCTCGGCCAAGGCAATCCGAACGAACGTCCCGAGCACGCAACCGAATACGAATTGGGCTACGCGCGGCGCTTCGATCCCAACACCACGATCGACGTCGCGCTCTACCGCACGAATCTGCGCGATCCGATCGAAAACTTCTATCCGCTTGGCGCGAGCTGCCCGGCTACCAACCCGCCCGCGCAGTCGTTCCCGATCAACGTTGGAAACGTCATCTACCAAGGAACCGAAATTCGCTTCACGCATCGCTCTTCGCACGTGCTGCTCGACGCGCGGTACGGCCTGAACGTCGCATATCCATACAGCCTGCCGCTGACGATTGCCAATCCGACGTCCGGCGGAAACTTGGTCGCAAACCAGCAGTTCCTAAATATTCCGCAGCAGCAGGCCGCGCTGGGCGTATCGTACGACCGCAACGACTGGCACGCGCAAGCGCAAACGTACTTTCGCGGTAAAAACAACGAACTCAACGCCGGCGCGTTTGCCGTGCTCGACGCCGCCGTCGGCAAGCGTTTCGGCAACGTCGATTTCACGCTGGCCGGCTCGAACCTCACCAACGCGGTCGCCGGGAAATTCACGCTCCCGGGCTTGGGAGTGCCGTATCGCGGGCTCGTCACGCTGCCGGATGGATCGACCGGCTTTGGGAACTTGCCGACCGATGCGCGTTTCCTCGAACCCGCCGGCATTCGCGCAATCGTAACGTTTCGGACGTGAACGCTTAAAGCGACGGATTCTCCTGACATTTTTCGACCGACGGATCGTCGCTCGGAAAGATTGAGAACACCGTCCCTTTCTTTACGGTGATATTCTTGCCGTGATGAAAGTAGTTGAAGATGCCGATCGCGACGCCCGCGCCCGGCACCGGAAGCACGCCGAGCAGTCCCGGCGCATCACCGCTCTTGCCGCTGCGCCGCAATGCTTCAACGTTGTGGTTCAGCACGACGCCCAAGCGATGCTGATCCGGCAGCACCAAATAACGCGGCTCCAAGATCAGCGTTCCGGGCGTTCCGCCGCGACCGGCGGCGGATCCGACCGCGACCACGCCGTATCCCATCGTGCGCGCCGGAATGACGACGTGCTTGCCCGCAGTTACCGCGTTTACCGTTTCGAATCGAAAGAAATCTCCGGGCAGCGCGTCGGCTGAATCGACGCTGTCGATCATTGCGGCTGCGACGATCGTGCAGCGATCCAATCCCAAGCTTACGGCACTGACGTCGGCCGCCGCTCTGCCGGTTGCGAGTAAAGACAGCAGACCGATCGAAAGAAGAACGAGTCGTTTGTTCACACGATGTCGCACTTTGCGGCGAGGATGAAATCCGCCTCGGTTAAGCCTTGAATGGCGTGCGTAAAAATTTCCAAGCGAACGCGTCCCCACGAAAGAAAAATGTCCGGATGGTGCGCTTCACGCTCGGCGATCTCGCCGACCCGGTTGACGAAGTGCAGCGCGTCGGCGAAGTCGGCGAATCGATACGTCTTTTGCAAGTGATGCGTGCCGGCGGCCGCCCACTCTCCACCGAGTTCGCGCAGAAGCGCCACGATCTGCGCTCCGGTCATCGGCGGCACGCCACCTTTGCACGGTTCGCACGTACGTTGTGCCAGCGGTACTTTCACCGCATCACCGTTCTCGCCGCGCTAGCGCTTTGCCCGCCGAACCCGAAGGCGCGAGAGGGAAACGACTGCGAACGGGTCGACATACGTTTTCAGATATGCGAGTACTTGTGGTCGAGGACGACCGGCGGCTCTGCGACGTACTGCGGCGAGGCCTGGCCGAGCAAGGGCACGTCGTGGATTGCGCGTTCGACGGAATCCAAGGCGAGGACTACGCTTCGGACGGAGCGTACGATGCAATCGTCCTCGACATCAATCTTCCGTTGCGCGACGGCCTTTCCGTCGTTCGCGGGCTTCGCGCACGTGAAGTCGCAACGCCCGTGCTCGCGCTCACCTCGCGGGATACCGTTGACGACATCATCGAGGGGCTCGATGCCGGGGCCGACGATTACTTACGGAAGCCGTTCGTATTCAGCGAACTTGAAGCGCGCTTGCGCACGATCGTACGGCGCAAAACGACGCCCGCGGGAGAGCGAGAGCTTCGCGTCGCCGATCTCGCGTTCGATTTGGCATCCCGCCGCGCATATCGCGGAAGGCGCGAATTGGATCTGACCGCGCGGGAAACCGCTTTCCTTGAATACTTTATGCGCAACAGCGGCGTTCTGGTGACGCGCAGGATGATCGAAGATGCGCTCTTCGACCGAGAAAGCGAAGCGATGTCCAACGTCGTGGACGTTTACGTGAGTCGTCTGCGCGCAAAACTTACGACGGGCGGTGAAGCGCAATTGCTGAGCACGGTGCGTGGCGCCGGCTACCGGTTCGGCGCCTCGTGAATCAGCCGCAGCGCGCGCTCGGAGCGCGGCTCATTCGCGCGTACGTATCCGCGTTGCTGCTGGGATTGTTCGTGTTCGCGGCGATTGCCGTTGTCGGCATCGACCGGGCCCTGCGCTCGTCGCTCGATTCGCGGCTTATGACCGATGCGCAAGCCTCTTCGGCGTTTCTCGACGTGACAAACGGCGCGGTGCAGATCGACCCGGACGATCGCCGGCAATTTCTCAACGTGCTCGGCGTGCAGTCGAACGGCGCGCTGTTCGACGTGGGCGGCAATATACTGCTCAGCAACGTCGCGACGCCTCCCCGCTCGATCGTCACGCTTGCGCGGCCGCTCGCCGTTCAACGGTTTGTATCGCAAGGCAGCGGCGATGCGCAGTACCGCGCATACGTTACACCGGTTTTCCGCGGAACGGATCGCGTCGGGACGGTGGTGATCTGGCGATCCAGTGACTATATCGACGAATTAGACCGTAGCGCGATAATCGTCTTTATTATCGCGGCCTTTCTTATCGGTGGTCTCGCGCTCGCGGTCGGGTCCGTCGTCACGCGCCGCGCGCTCGCCGATGCATTCACTCGTCAACGTCGTTTCACCGCCGACGCTTCGCACGAGCTTCGCGCGCCGCTAGCCGTCATTCGCGCCGAAGCCGATTTAGCATTGCGCCGCGAACGTTCCGGTGCGGAATATCGCAGTGCGATTGCAACGATCGCGTTAGAATCGGATCGCATCGAAAAACTCATCGACGACCTGCTGGCAGCGGCTCGCGCCGAATCCGGCACGCTGCACCGGCACCGCGTCGAGCTGTTTGCGTTGTGCGGACGCGTCGCCGAGCGGATCGCACCCGCTGCGGCGGCCAAATCGATCGAACTCGCCGTTGAAGGCGAGTCGGGAGTCTACATCGCTGCCGACTCGGCATCGCTGGAACGCGCGCTTCTGGCGCTGGTTCACAATGCCGTAAAATACGCGCCGAACGACGGCCACGTGCGGCTGCGCGTGAGCGGCGACGGCGCCGCCGAAGTGGGCGTTCTCGACGACGGGCCGGGTTTCTCGGCCGGCGCATTAGAGCACGGATTCGAACGCTTCTGGCGCGACGACCAGGCCCGCGGCGAAGACGGAACGGGCTTGGGATTGGCCATCGCCAAGTCGATCGTCGATGCTTCCGGCGGCACGCTTGCTATTTCAAATGGGCCGAGGGGCGGCGCGCAGGTAATCTGCCGTTTTCCGCTTCATGCCGAACGTTCATGATAGCGTCACATTCGGCTGGTATCGTTGCAGCATGAAGAACGTACAACGCCTGACTGCCGGGGTTCTGGCAGTAGGCCTCAGCCTCGGTGCGGCCGGAGCCGCACTCGCCTACACCGGTCAGCAGTACGCCGCGCAAGCCGGCGTGACGATCGCTCAGGCACGCGCCACCGCGATGAAAACCGTTCCCGGCGGGAAAATTACCGACCAAGAATTGGAAAAGGAAAACGGCGGCTTGCGCTACAGCTTCGATATCAAAGTCGGAAGCAAGACGCGGGAAGTCGGCGTGGACGCGAAAACAGGTAAAGTGATCGAAAACTCGGTTGAAGGCAACAATCCGGACTAGGAGTCACAACGCTACGGCGTTGCTCCCTCTTCGCGCCTCGTCTTCGAACAAAATTCGGCACCGATCCGAAAACAACATAACCGGACAGACTCCTAGGAGCCGCTAAACTGCCCATCGCGCGATTCGGCCTGCGTAACGAAAAGACGATCATCTTCCTGGTGGTCGTCTTGACGTTGCTGGGCATCTACTCGTACACGACGCTTCCGGCCAGCATTTTTCCGGATATGACGTTTGCCCGCATCGACGTTGTGGCGACCATCGGCGATTTGCCGCCCGATCAAGTGCGCGTCGCCGTCGCGCTTCCGCTCGATCGCGCCTTCCAGGGATTGACCTCCGTTACGCGGGTGATGACCACGTCGTCCCAAGGCAACGCAGAGTTCATCGTCGAGTACGATCCCAAAACGAACGTTCAGACGGACTTGCAGTTGGTCGACCAAGCCATCTCGCAAACGCGCGGTCAGCTCCCGCCGCAGACCAATGTACAAGCCGTGATCGTCAATCCCAATCGCGAGCCGGTCGTTTCGTATGCGCTGGTTTCAAATACCGTGTCGCAAACGATTCTGCACGAATTGGCGCAGTATACGATGGCGCCGCAGTTTTACGGAATCAGCGGTCTCTCGCGCGTACTCGTTACGGGCGGACCCGAGCGCGAATACCACATCACGTTGGATCCGGGCATTTTAAGTGCGCACGGATTGACGGCGCAGGATGTTGAGAAAGCCATCGCCGACGCAAATACGGTTACGGCTTTGGGCGTCTCGCAGCAGTACTACCAGCGCAACGTACTCGTGCTCGATGCGCGGATTACGTCGGTCGATGCAATCAAACGGGTTCGCGTTACCGGGGCCAATCATTCCAGCGTGGCGATCGACGAACTGGGTACGGTTGCGCTCGGCGTGGCGCCGCCGATCGACCAGATCGCTTTCGACGCGCACCACGGCGTCATGATGAACTTCTACGGCTTGCCGGGCGCCGACGCCGTAAAAATGGCCGCCGCAGTGAAAGCCCAAGCCGCTTCGATGGCAGCCCGCCTTCCGGTCGGCGTCACGATGCATAAGTACTGGGATCAGACCGATCTCATCGTGGAATCGCAGAAGTCGCTGCGCGACGCGATTCTAATCGGCGCACTGCTCGCGGTGCTCGTGATCTTTCTGTTTCTGCGCAATTTGCGGATGACGATCGTGGCCGCAATCGAGATTCCGCTTGCCATGGCGATCACGATCTTCGTCATGGGCCAACTCCACGAGACGCTGAACCTCATGAGCGTCGGCGGGCTGGCAGTCGCGGTCGGACTGATCATCGACGACGCGATCGTGGTCATCGAGAACATCGCGCGCAATCTGCACCTGCACCGGGGCGAACCAAAGCGCGAGGTCATCATGCTCGCCGTGAGCGAGCTGGCGGCGCCGATGACCGCTTCGACCATTACCACCGTCGTCGTCTTCATTCCGCTGGCACTGCTCTCGGGCGTGAGCGGTTTCTTTTTCCGCGCGCTTGCGCTCACGCTTTCATCGGCGCTAATCGTTTCGCTGATTCTCGCGCTTCTCGTAGCGCCGATTCTCGCGCGCTGGCTGATGAAAGAAGAAAGCACGCAGCACGAGGACACCGGCTTTGTCGCCAACCTGCTCGCGCGCTACGAACCGCTGCTGCGCTGGACGCTCTCGCATCGCCCGGCGGTGTACGGCGCTTCCGTGCTCGTCCTGATCGTTACGGTCGTGCTGCTGTTGCGTCTGCCCAGCGACTTTCTTCCAAAACTCGACGAAGGGCAATTCGAGATCTCGTACACGATGCCGGTCGGTTCTACGCTCGCCGCAAGCGATGCGGCGGCAACGGTAATGGAGAAGATCGTACTGCAGGACCCGGCCGTCGTTTCGGACGGCCGGCTCACCGGCATCGATTCCAACGGCTTTTCGCCGCTGCCGCAAAATCAGGGATTGATTCGCGTTAAACTCAAACCGCTCTCGCAACGCGACGGCTACGACGCGATCGCCGAGCGTCTGCGAACGCGCATCGGCGACGCCGTTCCGGCCGCCGCGCTCGACTTTCACCAAATACTCGAAGACATGATCAACGATTTGTCGGGCGCCCCGGCGCCCATCGAAATCACGCTCAGCGGTCAAGATCAAAACACGCTGATCGCGCTAGCCGGCAAAATAACCGCCAAAATCAAAAACGTGAACGGCGTAGCCGACGCATTTTCGGGCATCACCTACGACGATCCGTCAATTCACATCTCACCGAATTTAGCGCAGCTTGGTGCGCTCGGGCTTACCGCGGGCGATCTAGGCGGCGCGGTCTCCGCCGGGAGCCAGGGTTCGGTCGCGACGAGCCTCTCGGGCCCAACCAATCTCGTGCCCGTGCGCGTACGCGTCGCCGGTTCGCCGCAAGACCTCGCCTCACGCCTGGTTGCGACCTCCGTCGGTACGATTTCGCTCAACAACGTCGCGGGCGTCGGCAAACCCAAGCTTTCGAGCAACATCAACGAGATCAACGGGCAGCGCGTGGTGCGTTTGACTGCAAATATCAGCGGAGGAAGCCTTTCATCCGTCATCGCCGGAATCAAGAGCGCGCTGCGACAACTTAATTTACCGCCGGGGTACACCACTTCGATTGGCGGTCAGTATCGCGCGCAGCAGCAGTCGTTCAAAGAGTTCGTCACCGTCATTCTGTTTGCGGTGGCGCTCGTATTCTTCGTGATGCTCGCGACGTTCCGCTCGTTCCGTCTTCCGCTGGTGATTTTGACCGCAATTCCGCTCGCGTTAATCGGGGTCGCGCTGGCACTGTTCATTACCGGTACGCCGTTTAACGTTTCGTCGTTCATGGGGTTGCTGCTGCTCGTCGGCATCGTCGTCAAGAACGGCATTCTGCTGATCGACGTTGCGAATCAACGACGCCACGCCGGGGACT
>JALYTZ010000159.1 GCA_030854025.1 Vulcanimicrobiota bacterium | reverse complement strand
GATCTCGCGCATTTCGGCCGCAAACCGATCACGCTCGCGTGGTATTCGATCGTTTTTCCCGCGCTCATTTTGAACTATTTGGGTCAGGGCGCGATCACGCTGCTCAATCCGCAGATCGCCTCGCCGTTTTTCGCGTTGGTTCCGCGCTGGGGCCTCGTATGGATGGTACTGCTTGCGACGGTGGCTTCCATTATCGCCTCGCAAGCGCTCATATCGGGCGTCTTCTCGCTTACGCAGCAGCTGATGCAGCTGGGCTTCGCGCCGCGCTTTCGCATCGTGCACACGTCTCGGCAGCATGCCGGGCAAATCTACATCCCGTCGATTAACATCTTGCTTGCCATCACATGCATCGCGCTGGTACTCGCGTTCCGTTCGTCCGAAGCCTTCGGCGGCGCGTACGGTCTGGCCGTGACGATCACCATGCTGGTAAGCAGTCTCGCGTTTTTCGAATTGCTGCGGCGCCGGTGGAACTGGCCGCTGTACGGAGCCGTCGCTCTCGTCGGCTTGTTCCTTCTTTGGGACGTGCCGTTTCTTGCCGGTAATCTTTCGAAAGTGTTATCGGGCGGATGGGTGCCGCTGCTGATGGCAGGTACGCTCTTCGTTATTTTCACGACCTGGAATCGCGGCCGCCGCCGCCTCATGGAAGATTTGAGCGGACAGACGATGTCGGTCGCCGACTTTCTGAAAGAAACGCGCGAAAATCCGACCAACGTGCAAGGCACCGCGTTTTTCCTCACGCCCGACGCGGACGGCATTCCGTATGCGCTGCAGCACACGTGGCTGCGCAATCACATCGTTTTCGACACCGTCGTTCTGCTGACGGTTCTCAACGCCAATCGTCCGTTCGTGCATCCGGACCAACGGATCGAACTTGAGGATCTAGCGCCGCGTCTGATCCGCGTGCGAGCGTGGTACGGTTTCATGCAAGAATCGAACATTCACGATATCTTGCGGCACTTGCGAAAAATGCGTCCGAACGTCGATTTTCGCGAACCGACGTACTATTTGGCAAGCCCGAAAATACGCGCCGACAAGACGCGCGACCGTCTGCCCAATTGGCAGCGCACGATGTTTCTCTGGATGACCCGCAACGCGCGCCCGCTCACCGATTCGCTGGGCCTGCCGCCCAACAGCATCATCGAATTCGGCGTCGAAGTGAAAATTTAACCCCCCAAACGCGACGGATTCGCGGAACGCGAATCCTCTACATCGAGTCGGGGGCGCTGACGCCGAGCAGACGTAAAACGCGAGCCAGCACGGTTTCGGCGGCCATGCACAGCGAAAGCCGCGCGAGGCGTTCGTCGCGGTCGACGGCGAGGATCTTGCACTCCGCGTAAAACTGGTGAAAGTCGGCAGCGACATCGCGCGCGTAACGTGCCAGTCGATGCGGCGCGAGATGATCGACGACGTTTTGCACGACGCCGGGGAATTCGGCCAAGCGGCGCGCGAGCGCAAGTTCCGCCGGGTGCCGCAGGGCAGTCAGCGCTCTGCCCGCGCGCGCGTCGGCGACGTCGTCGGGCGAGGCGTTCTTGAATACGGACGCGATGCGCGCGTGGCCGTACTGCACGTAGTACACCGGATTGTCGTTGCTTTGTTCTTTGGCAAGCACGAGGTCGAAGGTCAGCGGACTCTCGGGAGCGAGCATGACGAAGAAGAAGCGCGTCGCGTCGACGCCGACTTCGTCGAGAATGTCGTCGAGCGTGACGATGTTGCCGCCGCGTTTGGACATCGAGACTTGTTCGGTGCCGCGCATGAGCGTGATTTGCTGCGCGATCAGCACGTCGAGGCGGCCTTTGTAGCCGAGCGCTTCGGCAAGCCCCTGCAGGCGCCCGATGTACCCGTGGTGATCGGGGCCAAGAATATCGATGACGCGGTCCGAGCGCTGCAGTTTTTCGTAGTGGTATGCGACATCGGTGCATAGGTAGGTCGGTCTGCCGTCGCGCCGCACGAGCACGCGGTCCTTGTCGTCGCCGAATTGCGTGGCCTTGAAAAAGATCGCTCCGTCTTGCTCGTACGTCCATCCGGCAGCGGTAAGATGCGCTAAGCCCGCTTTGACCTTGCCCGCATCGTGCAGTTCTTGCTCGCTTTGCCAGAGATCGAACCGCACGCCGAACCGCGCGACGGTTTCCTGCTGCTGCGCGACCAGCGCATCGCGTCCAACTTTCGCAACGTGTGCAATTCGCTCGGGCTCGGGAGCATCGGTCCAACGGTCGCCGTCGTGGTCGGCGACGCGTTGCGCGATCGGCAGGAGATACTCGCCCGGGTAGCCGTCCTCGGGAAAAGGATACGCCGGCTCGAAAACTTGTCGATACCGCGCGGAGAGCGAGTGTCCAAGCCTTTCCAGTTGGGCGCCCGAATCGTTGATAATCCATTCGACGAAGACGTCGTAGCCGCAGAAGCGCATCGCATCGGCCAGCGTCTCGCCCACCGAGCACGTGCGCCCCTGCACGACCACGAGCGGTCCGGTTGGATTCGCGCTTCCAAACTCCAGCGAAACGCGTTTTCCGTTGCTCGGCTTTTCGCCGAAGCGCGCGCCCGCGCGCAGCATGTCTGCTATTGCGGCTTGCCACGTCTCCGGCGAAAGGCGCACGTTGATGAACCCCGCCGTTGCGGAAATGTCCGCGAAGTGCGCGCGCAGTGATGGATGCTGGGCTGCCAGATGCGCCACCAGCGAAGCAGCAACGTCCTGCGGCGAACGCCGCGCCGTTTTCGAAAGCCGCAGCGCCGCATTGGTGGAAAAATCGCCGAACTCGGGGCGGCGCGGAGCTTCGAACTCTACCGAAGCGGCCGGAGCTTCGGGATAGAGCACGCCGACCGCTTCGGTCAAAGCCGTGGCGAACGATGCGAGTGCGCGTTCGGGAAGCATCGGAGCGCCGGCCTCAGTGGTGATAGGGTTCATTGCGCGCGATCTTCGCTGCGCGATAGAGTTGTTCCAGCACGATTGCGCGAGCCCACTCGTGCAGAAAGGTCAGTTCGGAGAGCGACCAAAGGAAATCGGCGCGCTCGCGCAGCCGTTCTCCGGCGCCGTACGTTCCCGCAACGATCAGCGTGAGCCGGCCTGCACCGCTGTTGCCGACCGCAGTCATCCGTTCGCTCAAAGCGACGCTCGAAAGGTGCGTGCCGGCGCGGTCGAGTAGCCAGACCGGCTCGCCGGGGCGCACGAATTTGACGACGCGATCGGCTTCTTCACGCATCGCGCGGGTTGCGTCGGACCCGTCGGCTGCCCGCACTTCCAGTTCCTCGAAGGAATAGTACGGAGCGAGCCGTTTGCGAAAATCGGCACAAGCCGCCGCCACGTACGCCTCGCGAATGCGGCCGACGGCAATCAAACGCAGCTGCATGATGCGCGGACGTTCTTGCAGCGCAACGGCGGCGCCCCCGCACGCGGTTGAAATGAACGCATGGCGCAGCAGATCGAGCTTTTCGAGGGTGGACCGAAACGGCTTGCGGACGGTCCGGACGGTACGATTTCGTACTTCCCGCGCGTTTTCGATGCGGCCGAAAGTGCGGCGCTGTTCGATGCGATCGTGCAGTCGTCTCCGTGGTCGACCGAAACGATGTGGATGTACGACAAGCTCGTCGACGTTCCAAGACTGGTGGCGCGTTACGCCCCTGAGCAAACCGCATCCCGCGAGATCGAAGCGATGCGCGCACGCGTCGAATCCGTGCTGAACACCACGTTCAACTCCGTCGGACTCAACTACTACCGCGACGAACGCGACAGCGTCGCCTGGCACAACGACCAAACGCAAGAACTGGTAGCGCAGCCGACCATCGCGCTCGTAAGCTTGGGCGCGATGCGACCGATGCATCTGCGGCCTAAACGGCCTCCGCGCAAACTATTGTCGTGCGACTTGGAGCCGGGAAGCTTGCTCGTGATGAGCGGCAAGGCGCAGCATCATTGGGAGCACAGCATCCCGAAAATGCGCCGGCCTACGGGACCGCGCATCAGCATCGCATTTCGTCAGCGCCGAAGCGAGTAACGCGCGCCGTCGCGGCGTTCGATCGCGCCGTCGATTTCCAGAACGGTAAGTGCGGCGAGCAGCCGGCCGAGATCCGAGCGCGTCGATTCGGAAAGTTCGTCAAGGCCGCGTTCGCAAGCATCCAAGTCGCGCAGAATCGATTCTTCGAGCGCATCGGCACGCGGTGCGCGTCCGCGAGCCGGCTCGGGTCGAGTCCGCAGCAGACCCAACTCGTCGAGAACGTCTTGCGGACTGCGAGCCAGCGTTGCGCCGTCCCGAATAAGCGCGTGCGAGCCCTCGAACTGCGGGCGGTCCAAATCGCCCGGAACCGCGAAAACCGGAATGCTCCCGGCTGCCCAGCTCGCCGTGTTGAGCGCGCCGCTGCGGGCAGGCGCTTCGACGACGACCACCGCGTCGGCGAGCGCGGCTACCACGCCGTTTCGCTGCAAGAACTGGCTCGGCCAGGCAATCTGCTGCGGCTCGAAGGGCGAGAGAACTCCACCGCCTGCGGCGATCATGCGCTCGGCCAGCGCGAGGTTGCGCCGTGGAAAAAAGCGGCTGTGTCCGCTGCCGAGCACGCCGAGGGTCGGTGCGCCGGCTTCCAAGGCGCCCTCGTGGGCCGCCGCGTCGATGCCGAGAGCCAGCCCCGACAGGATCGAGCACCCGGCGGAGCCGAGGGTCGATGCGAACTGCCGCGCCTGCGCCTTACCGTACCCGGTGGCGGCCCGCGTTCCGACGATAGCGACCGTCGGCCGCCTAAGGCCGTCGAGTGTGCCTGTGACCCATAGCGCGGCGAAGTGCACAGGAAGCGGCCGCTCGCCCCGAAGCGCGTCGAACGTTTGCCGAAGGACAAGCGCGGGAGCCTCCATGACGGTTACTTTCACGCTCGGGGGCCACGGCGGCAAGGCGGGGGGGAAAGTCTGGGGTGCCTGGGAATACAGCGCCCCAATTAGAGCCTGGCCTGCAGTTCGGAGGATTCTACCATGGCAGCTGAAGCGTATTGCGTGAAATGTAAGACCAAGCGTCCCATAAAAGACGCGGTGCAGATCACGATGAAAAACGGTCGTCCCGCCACCGAGGGCAAGTGTCCCGAGTGCGGCACGAAGATGTTCAAAATCGGAGCCGCCGGCTAAACGGCACCGATTCGCACGTACAAAGAGCGCTGCTCGGAATGGTCCGAGGGCGCTTTTTTTACATCTCTAGGCATAGTGGCTTATAATAGGGACACCCACTAGATGTGGGGCGCTCCGTGAGGGTCCGCCGCTGAACTGTCCCACCTGTCGCAAGAGCGAAACTCGGGTCGTCGATTCGCGCGACGACGAAAACGTCGTCCGGCGCCGCCGCGAATGTCTCGATCCCCGCTGCAAGCACCGCTTCACGACCTACGAGCGCATGGAAGCCCCGCGCCTGTTCGTCGTCAAAAAAGACGGGCGTCGCGAGCAGTACAATCGCGAGAAGATTCTTTCGGGACTGCGCCGCTCGTGCGAGAAACGCCCCGTATCCGAAAGCCAAATGGAAGCCGTAGCTGCGGACCTCGAGCGCGATCTGTTCGCGCGCGGCGAAAACGAAGTGCCGTCGACGACGGTCGGCGAAAAACTCATGGAGGCGCTCAAGAATTTAGACAAGGTGGCGTACATCCGCTTCGCAAGCGTGTATCGCCAATTCCGCGACGTGGAAAGCTTCCAGGAAGAGTTGGCGACGCTGCTCTCCAAGTGACGCCTCGATGGTTTCTGCAATTGCGGTGGCACTCGTCCGCTTAGCCGATGGCGATGGACTGCCGCTGCCAACCTACATGACCGAACATGCCGCCGGTGCGGATCTCTGCGCGGCGGTTTCCGACGAACTCACCCTGCTGCCGGGCGGGCGCGCGCTGGTGCCGACCGGCTTTGCAATCGCGCTGCCCGAGGGATACGAAGCGCAGGTGCGTCCGCGCAGCGGCCTCGCGCTTCGAAACGGCGTCACGCTCTTGAACTCGCCGGGCACGATCGATGCCGACTATCGCGGAGCCGTGGGCGTCGTTCTCGCGAACTTCGGAACCGAGCCGTTCGTGGTGCGCCGCGGCGACCGGATCGCGCAGTTGATCGTCGCGCCGGTCTCCCGAGCGCACTTCGAAGAGGTCGACACGTTGCCGCAAAGCGCGCGCGCAGGCGGATTCGGCAGCACGGGGCGCGCGTGAACGTTTACATCGTAGGCAAGGGCGCCGTCGGAACGTTTCTGGGCGATCTGCTCGAATCGATCGACGTAAACGTGATCTATGCGCCGCGGGAATTGACCGACGTGGTGCCGGTCGAAGCCGACGTCGCAATCGTCGCCGTAAAGTCCTACGATACCGACGGTGCGATCGAAACGCTGCGAAAGGCGATCGCATATCCCGAGAACTGCGTGTTCGTCTGTCCCCAAAACGGCGTCGGCAACGAGGAGAAGCTCGCCGATGCGTTCGGCGGCAATCGCATCGTCGCCGCCGCGCTGACGGTGCCGCTCGATCGCGACCGCGAAGGTCACGGACACGCGACCAAAGACGGCGGCCTGGCTTTTGCGCCGATGGGCGAGTCGGCCTACAACTGGCTGATAGCGGCGTTTCAGAGCAGCGGCATCAACGTGAAGGTCGTCGAGGACTGGCGCGCGCTGAAATGGTCGAAGCTGGCGCTGAACGTGGTCACCAATGCAAGCTGCGCGATTCTCAACGTACTGCCGAACCGGCTCGTGCACTTCGATCACGTATTTACCCTGGAGATTCGCGGCATCCGCGAAGTGCGCGCCGTTATGGCGAAGTTGGGAATTACGCCCATCGACTTGCCGCGGTATCCGCTGCGCGCGCTCCAGGGGATCGCCACGCTGCCCAGTCCGATCGCGCGAACGCTGATGGCGTCGCGCATCGCCGGCGCACGCGGCACGAAGCCGCCTTCGCTGCTGCTCGACTTGCGCGCCGGTAAAGCGCAGACCGAGGTCGACGTGCTCAACGGTGCGGTGGCTAGTGCCGGCCGGAAGCTGGGTGTGCCGACGCCGGTCAACGCCGTTTTTGCGCGCGTTCTCGACGACATCGCGCATATGCCGCAATTGTGGGCGAAATATCGCGAGAGTCCTGATACGCTGGAAGCCGAAGTGCAAGCCGAGGTCAAGCGCGTTCGAGCGCTCGCGAGGAGTTAGCGGTGCGTGACCCCGACGTTCCCGAGTCGCTCGAAGGCTGGTGGATTCTCCATCGCATGATGGATTTCGACCGCATCGCCTGGAACGCGCTCGAAGCGGACGAGCGCGACGATGTCGCCGCCGAAGCGCTGGCGGTGCTGAACACGTTGAAAGAACCCGACCAAAGCGACCTCGGCATCGCGCAGCTGCTCGGGCACAAAGCCGACCTCATGATCACGCATTACAGTCGCACCTTTGACGGACTCGCGCACGCGCAGACGGCGCTCGATAAGCTGCGGCTGGCACCGTTTTTGCTACCGGCACAATCGTACGTGTCGGTTTTGGAATTGGGCCTGTACGATGCGACCGCCAAAATACACGCAGCGCTGCGAGAGCGCGCGATCAAACCGCTGACCCCGGAATGGAATGCGGCGTTCGACGAGCTGCTGCGCGATCAGGCGAACAATCCGCGCAACGCCGGCCGGTTGTGGGCACCCGTTCCGCAGCGCCGGTACGTGTGTTTTTATCCGATGGATAAGAAGCGCGGCGAAGACGTGAATTGGTACGCGCTGCCGTTCGACGATCGCGCGCGGCTAATGCTCGATCACGGCAAGATCGGCCGGTCGTTCCACGGATTAGTGACGCAGGTAATTTCCGGCTCGATCGGATTCGACGATTACGAATGGGGCGTCGATCTCTACGCCGACGATCCGCTCGTCTTCAAAAAACTCATTTACGAGATGCGCTTTGACGAAGCCAGCGCAAAGTACGCGGCGTTCGGCGAATTTTTTACGGGGTTGCAGTTTTCACTCGATCAGCTGCGGGTTTTTCTCGATGGCACCGGCGTGCCGGCACTCGCCGCTCCGGAGTAGGATGACGTACGACATGCGCGAGGCCGGCGCCGACGACGCCCCGCTCATTGCCGAGCTGTTCGCGCTTCCGCACGCCGCGGACGTTCTAAACGCACCGCCGAGCGAGTTGGTCGCAGCGTTGCTGGAAGAACCAAGCAACGAGGGCTATATCATCGAATCGGACGGTGAACCGGTCGGGCATCTCCTGCTCAAAAATTTTGAGTGGCTCGTCGAGTTTTCAATTCTAATCGCGCGCGAGCCCGGGCGCGGCATGGGGCGATTTGCCCTCGAATGGGCGTTGCGTCATGCGTTCGACGAGGTGCGCGCGCACCGCATCTACGCCGAAGTGCGCGCGAGCAATTCGAAAACGCGCGGTCTGCTCGAACGCCTGGGGTTCGAAGCCGAAGGCGTATTTCGAGATGGATTTCGCCACCACGTTACCGGGGAGTACGAAAATCTGATCCCATACGGCTTGCTCGAAAGCGGGCATCGAGGCAGCTAACGCAGCACGCGACGGTCGTTTTTCTCGCTGACCTGACGGTTGCGCTCGTCGCAGCAAGCGTACTTGGCGCGCTCGCGCGCGCGGTCCGGGTTACGCCCATTCTCGGCTACGTCGCAGCCGGCATGCTCATCGGTCCGCTCACGCCCGGCTATGCTACGACGGGCGATTCCTTAGGGGGCCTGAGCGAACTCGGGCTGATTTTGCTGCTGTTCAGTTTGGGATTGGGGTTTTCGCTGCGCGAGCTGCGCGCGGTCGGCCTCGTTCCGATGATCGGCAATTTCGTACTCATGACGATCTTTGGCGCGGTCGCATGGGGCTTGGGCGTTGCATTCGGATTGGTGCATCCGCTGACGCTCGCGCTGGCTTTTACGCTTTCGAGCACTGCAATCGGCGTCGCGCTGCTTGCGCTATTCGGACTGCTCGACACGCGGCCGGGGCATTCGGCCGTGGCGCTGCTGGTCGCGCAAGACCTCGCGGCAATCGTGCTGCTGGTGATAACGACGACGCCGGCGCAGACGCTCACGCCGCTCGGGGTTGCGGTTCCGCTGCTAAATGCTATCGTGTTCGTCGTCGTCGCGCTGGTTCTCGGCGCAACGGTGCTGCACCGGATCGTCATCGCGTTTCTTCGTCGCGCGCCGTCCGACGCGCTCATTGCATTTTCGACCGCGGTCGCACTGGTCGCCGCCTGGATCGGCCACCTCGCCGGACTCTCGTTCGAGTTTGGCGCATTCGTCGCAGGCGCCGTCACCTCGGAGGCCGCCGGAAGCCGCATGGTGCAGTCGATCGTCGCGCCGTTTCGCGAGCTGTTCGTCATGCTGTTCTTCGTTTCGATCGGAACCGCGATGAACGTGCGCGTCCTGCTCGCGCATTGGACGATCATCGCAGCCATGGCCATCGCGCTTTCCGTATTGCGTTTCGCCGGATGGTACGGGCTGAGCCGGCTGGTCCGCCAGCCGGCGGGTACGGCGGCGGCGTTGGGCGTTGCGCTCCTGCCGCTCGGTGAGTTCAACATCGTACTCGCCAACGACAGCTTTCTCGCCAAGCGCTTGAACGAATCCGAGCTGGGAACGGCAATCGGCGCGACGCTTCTCTCGATTCTGTTCGCCGCAGTTGCCGCTCGCGTGTTCGCACCGCGCAGGCAAGCGTGGGACGCTTCCGCGGGCGCTTCGATACGCCCGTTCGAAAGCGAACCCGCGGTCGTCATCTTAGGCTATGGGCGCGTTGGCCGCACGGCCGCCGGCGTTTGCCGCCGGGCACAGATTCCATTCGCGGTTATCGAGCTGGACGTCGACCTGGTTCACCTCGCACAGCGCGACGGCGGCGACGCGCAGTACGGTGACGGGGCGGATCCGCGTGTGGTCGAGCGCGCGCTCGCCCCGGCTACCCGAGTTGTCCTCACGACGATTCCCGACACGGCAGCCAACGCCGCGCTTGCGCGCCGGCTGCAGCACCAGGGGCGCGTTCGGGTCATCGGCCGAGCGTCGCGGCTGCGCGACATTCGAACGCTGCTCGATGCCGGCGCCGCTGAAGCGCTGGTGCCCGAAGCCGAGGGCGCCTTCGGCTTTGCCGAGGCTTTGCTGGCCGAACTGGGCGTGAGCGCGCAGCGACGCGCGGAGCTGATCGGAGCGCAGCGAGCTGAGATCGCCGGCGGCGTAATAGTGCCAGACGTCTGACACCGCGGGCTGCCACACTGGGGGTAGAAGCGGGGTGCGGGGCGTGCTATCATAGGCGCTGCGCGGAACCGGTCGTCTACACCCGTAGGCGGCTTCTTTCTGTACCGCTAAAAAAACCCGGGCTGCGCCCGGTAGTGCCTCGATCGGCGAGCGCACTTCGCTAGGGCTGCTGCGCGGGAGAACCTGCGACTCGGCCATCAACCACCTAGTGAAAGGACTACAGTGGCTGCTAAACCCAAGACCAAGCGCGCGCCCAAAGAGCGCCGCACCAAGCGCAAGCCTTGCTCGTTCTGCGTCGAGAAGTCGCTGGACATCAATTACAAAGAAGTCGGTCGTCTGAAAAAATACGTGTCGGAACGCGGTAAAATTCTGCCGCGCCGCATCTCCGGCACGTGCGCGCGCCACCAGCGCACGCTCACCGTCGCGGTAAAGCGCGCGCGGGTCATTGCGTTTCTTCCCTTCGTTACAGATTAGGATATCCGCGTGAAAGTGATCTTGCTGGGCGACGTCAAGACGCTCGGAAAGCGAGGCGCCGTCGTCGACGTGGCCGAGGGCTACGCGCGCAACTTCTTGTTGCCGCGCAGCCTCGCAACCGAGGCGAGCAAAGGCGCTCTCGCAATTTTAGACGATCAGAAAAAGGCACAAGATAAGCGCGACGCACACGCGCTCGCCGAAACAAAAGAACTTGCCGCACAGCTCTCCAGCAAGCCCGTTTCGGTGCGAGCGAAAGCCGGCGGAAACGGCAAACTCTTCGGTGCCGT
This sequence comes from Vulcanimicrobiota bacterium, assembly GCA_030854025.1. GTDB lineage: Bacteria > Vulcanimicrobiota > Vulcanimicrobiia > Vulcanimicrobiales > Vulcanimicrobiaceae > JALYTZ01. The sequence continues at coordinate 1,936 of JALYTZ010000159.1, read as the reverse complement.
TACCAACGCGGACATCGCGGATGCAATCACGCAAACGTTCGCCGTTACCGTCGACAAGCATAAGATCGAAATCAAGAGCGCGATCAAGGCTCTGGGAACCTATCCGGTTGAAATTCGCTTGGGCAAGAACATCGTTGCCAAAACCACTGTAGCCGTCGTCGCGGCGTAGCCCGGTCGCACGGGTACTAGGGACGCGGCCGATTCGAGTACCGCATTGGCTAGTGTAGGCGAAGATCCGTACGCGGCGCGTTTCCGTCGCAAGTTCAGCAGCGAAGACGAAATGAGCCGCTACGTCGCGGCTCTGTACGACCTGCTGGCCGCGACGATCGGTGCCGATAAACTCGTGCTGCGCGCCGGCAAAATGAACGCGCTTAAAATGATGCGCTCGCAAGCATTGCCGGACCGCATCTGCGCGTTGCAGCGGCTCGTGCTCGAAGATCCTACCCTCGAACGCGTCACCGGGCGTCCGAGCTTCCGCCGCGTTCTCGGCGCGATCGAGGAACGGCTCGCCGATCTCATCGCGCAGCGCAACGTCGAAGATTCGATCGAGCGCAAGATCAACTCGAAGATGATCGAGCGGCATCAAGACTACCTCAAAGACCTCAAGCTCGAAGCACTGCGCGACGACACGGGGCCCGAGACACCGGCCACCACACGCAAGCTCGAACACCTGGCAGATCTGGAGAAGCGCGGGCTCTCGTCGTCCGCGCTTGCGCTGTTGCGCCCGCAGTCGTTCAAAGAAATCGTGGGGCAGGAAGCCGCGATTCGCTCCTTGCTCGCCAAAATTTCATCGCCCTATCCCCAGCATGTCATCTTGTACGGACCTCCCGGAGTTGGGAAAACAACGGTGGCCCGGCTCGCGCTCGAAGTGGCCAAGGCTCGCGCGTACACACCCTTCGCCAAAGACGCGCCCTTCGTCGAAGCCAGCGGAACGACGCTGCGCTGGGACCCTCGCGAAACGACCAATCCGCTGCTGGGCAGCGTGCACGATCCGATTTATCAAGGCAGCCGCCGGGAATTCGCCGATTCCGGCATTCCCGAGCCCAAGCTCGGCCTCGTGACGCGCGCGCACGGCGGCGTGCTCTTCATCGACGAGATCGGCGAGATGGATGCGCTGCTGCAGACGCGCATGCTCAAAGTGCTCGAAGACAAACGCGTTACGTTCGAATCGTCGTACTACGACGAAGCCGCACCGAACGTCCCCGCCTATATCAAGAAACTTTTTAGTGAGGGTGCGCCCGCCGATTTTATCCTGATCGGTGCGACGACCCGTGAGCCCGAAGACATCGATCCGGCAATCCGGTCGCGCTGCGCGGCCGTCTACTTCGAGCCGCTCACGCAGTCGCAGATCGTTTCAATCGTGACCGGTGCGGTGAAACGCCTGGGCGTAAAAGCAGCGCGCGGCGTTCAGCAGCTCATCGCTTCGTATACGATCGAGGGACGCAAAGCCGTGCAGATCGTTGCCGACGCGTACGGCCAGGCATTGTATCGCACGCACGCCGCCGATCGTCAAGCGATAACGATCGCCGAAGACGACGTACGCACCGTGGTGCAGGCGAGCCGGCTCGTGCAGCACACGATCGTCAAGGCGCGCGCAACCCGCGAAACCGGAAAAGCATTTGGTCTGGGGGTGCTGCACTATTTAGGCAGCATCATCGAAATCGAAGCGGTCGCGTTTCCGGCAGCGCGCGAGGGCAAAGGAAGCGTCCGTTTCAACGACGCGGCCGGAACGATGGCCAAAGACAGCGTGTTCAATGCGGCGGCCGTGCTGCGTTCGTTTGCGGGACTCGATACGGCAAACTACGACCTGCACATCAACATCATCGGCGGCGGCAATATCGACGGTCCGTCGGCCGGCCTTGCGATTTTCCTCGCGCTCTATTCGGCGATGCTCAAAAAGCCGTTGCCGCAAGACGTAGCGGTCACGGGCGAGCTT
>JALYTZ010000123.1 GCA_030854025.1 Vulcanimicrobiota bacterium | reverse complement strand
GTCCGAGCCCACGTTGTACGCCTCGCCCGACGTGCCGTCTACGAGCAGCTTAACTAGCCAAGCGGCTAGGTCGCCGGAATAAAGGTACGAGCGCATAGGAGTGCCGTCGCCGCGCACCACGATGGTGCGACCACGGACCGCGTCCCGGATGAAGTTGCCGATTGCGAAATGTGCGTCCAGCGGCAAACCGGGCCCGACGAAGGCGAACGCGCGCGCTATCACCGTGCCGAGCCCATTTTCGGCGGCGTAAATCGTCATTAGCTGCTCCGCGAGCCGCTTCGCCTGTCCGTAGGTAGACCGCCGATCCGTCGTCGCGCACGCCCCGCGATAGTGTTCATCGACGGCAGGCATATCCGCTGGGACCGCGCCGTACACGGCTCCGGAGCTTAGCATCAGCACGCGCCTGACTTCAGCCATGAGTGCGAAGTCCAGCACTCTTCGCGTTCCCCCAACGATCGTGTCGACAAGCTCGAGGGGACGGTTGTCTGCCGCCACGCTGGTGTCAGCAGCCGCATGGATGACGTGGGTGAAGCGGCCCTTCGGAAACTCGAAAAAGCGCACGTCGCCCTCAAGGAACCGTAGACATCTGATGGCAGCCAGTTGAGGCCGTTCGTTGGAGAAGCGAGCGACGTCGCGCGTCAGCACGGTCAATTCCAAATCCAAGCTATGCAGCGCGTTCGCGCGCGCCAGCATCGCCAGCAGCCACCTGCCGATGAAGCCCGTCCCTCCGGTGAGGAACAGCGAGGCGCCGCGAAGGCGGGCGAGCGCGTCGTGCGATCTCTGCAAGCACTCATCAAGCGCGGCGACTTCGAACATATCGTCACTCGCGGATGGCTCGACGTTGCTATAGCTCGGGAACACGAGGACCTCTGACCAGCGTTTTGGTGCGCCGCGGCGCTATACTATGATATAGCTCCGACTTTTCGTTGTCCCTGCGGTCGCTTGCCGCATGGAGCAGGCGCCCGGGTCGTCGCGCCCTCCGCATGCGTAAAGTACCTATAGGACCGGCCGCGCCTCTAACAAAGTAGAATGAAGTCGCAACTCACGCGCGTGGATCGCAAGCGAGAACAGGAGCTATGATTTGTACACGACTTTGAGGCCTGACGCCAATGTGCTTCACATGCAGTCCGAGAGCATGGAATGTACGGCGGCCGCCGAGTCCTTGATTCCCAATCGCTTGTTCATCTTCGAGCTTGCTAACAACCACATGGGTGATGTGGATCACGGAATCCACGTCATCGAGCAGTTCGCCGCGGTCGCCCAGAGATACCGCTCGTTCAACTTCGCATTCAAGCTCCAATATCGCGATCTCGATACATTCATTCACCCGGCCTATCAGGGGCGGATGGACGTCAAGTACATCAAGCGTTTTTCGGAAACGCGACTGACGCGCGAAGAAAGCCGCCGTTTGGTGAAAGCGATAAGAGCGAACGGCTTCGTCGCAATGTGCACCGCATTTGACGAGAAGTCCGTCGACCACATCGTCGAAGACGGTTTCGACATCTTAAAGATCGGCAGTTGCTCCATGACGGATTGGCCGTTGCTCGAAAGGGTTGGAGCGACATCCCTTCCCATCATCTTTTCGACGGCCGGTGCAACGCTGGAGGAGATCGATAGTGTCGTTACGTTTATGCAAAATCGCGACAAGGACTTTGCGGTTATGCATTGCGTAGCAGAATATCCCACGACAAGCGACAAACTCGCGCTAAACCAAATCGATCTCTTACGCGACCGCTATTCGACCATTCGTATCGGGTATTCGACGCACGAGTATCCAAGTGAGACGATGCCGGTCGTGATGGCGATCGCGAAGGGATGTTCGATTTTCGAGAAACACGTCGGCGTCCCGACCGAGAAGTATCCGCTCAACATCTATTCGGCGACGCCGGAACAAGTCGTGGCTTGGCTCGACGCCGCCGAAATCGCGTTCGGCACCGATGGTCCGGTAGGCGTCCGCGTAGACGCGACTGCCGCCGAACGCGAGAGCCTTCTTTCCCTGCGTCGCGGCGCGTTCGCGGCGCGCGACATCGCGACCGGCGAACAGATCACTACCACCCAAGCGTTCATGGCGATTCCGACCCAGGGCGGACACGTCACTGCAAACGACTGGTCTAAGTACACTCGATTTTTCGCGACGGCTCCGATCAAGAAAGGCGAACCAATCCTGGTTTCAAACACCCGTCACGAGAACGTACGGGAAAACATTCGCTCAATCGTACAGCGGGTCAACGCCTTCTTGCACGTCGCCGACATCGCGGTGCCCGGCGAAGCAGAACTGGAAATCTCACATCATTTCGGACTTTCAGAATTTGATGAGTTCGGCATCACGATGATCACCGTCGTCAACCGCGACTACTGCAAGAAACTGATCGTCGTCTTACCGGGGCAGAAGCATCCCGAGCAATACCATAATAAAAAAGAGGAGACTTTTGTGGTTTTGTACGGCGTGCTCACCATGCAGCTCGACGGGAAGGAACGCACGTGCAAGCGGGGCTCTGTGGTCACGATCGAGCGAGGCGTGCGGCATGCGTTCGAGAGCAAAGACGGCGCCATCTTTGAAGAAATTTCTTCTACGCACTTCACCGACGACTCGTTTTATACCGATGAGTCGATCACGCGGAACCAAGACCGCAAGACGTTCTTGCGGTACTGGCTCAGCTAGCCGCCGTTCTCTCCGAAGCATGCGATTTCGTGGACGCGTGAGTTGAATACTGAGGTACGCCTGGCCGATTACGTCTTCGAACTGCTCGCCCGCGAAGGCCTAAAGGCGGCTTTCCTCGTCCCGGGCGGTGGGTCGATGCACTTGGTTGATGCGCTCGGTAAAAATCGCGACATCCGCTTCATCGCGAACCATCACGAGCAGGCATCATCGATTGCAGCAGAAGCTTATGCACGCGTCACTGGGCACTTCGGCTGTGCGCTCGTGACTACCGGTCCCGGGAGTACCAATGCAATTACGGGTGTCGCGGGCGCCTGGATTGAGTCCGTGCCGCTGCTCATTCTGTCGGGACAAGTCAAGCGTGCCGACATGATCGGAAATAGCGGGGTGCGCCAAAAGGGCCCGCAAGAAGTAGACATCATCTCGATGGTGCGCAGCATTACGAAATATGCCGTCACGGTGATGGACCCTCGCACCATTCGTTACCATCTTGAAAAAGCAATCCACTTCGCGACGACCGGAAGGCGAGGGCCGGTGTGGCTCGACATTCCGCTCGACGTACAGGCCGCGCCGATCGATCCATCCGAACAGCGCGGCTACCAAGCGGCATCCGAAAACGCTTGCGCGGCTGCTGCGCCGGCCGATGCGGACGTGAACGACATCATTACGCTAATCGATGCCGCCGAACGGCCGCTGATCGTCGCCGGCCATGGGATTCGCCTAGCCGGCGCCGCCGGTCCGTTTCGCGAACTTTACGAGATGCTGGGGATTCCCGTGGTGACTACGTGGAACGCTAGCGATCTCATCGAAGCTGAACATCACCTCGCCGTGGGAAAGCCCGGTACCGTTGCGCTCCGCGCCCCGAACTTTGCCGTTGCAAACAGCGACCTCATCATCGCAATCGGAGCTCGTCTCGACAACGTCGTCACGGCGTACAACCCCGCAAAGTTCGGGCGCGCGGCGCGTAAAATTTTGGTCGACGTCGATTCGGCAGAGCTTGCCAAGTTCGGAGACGACGCCGGGATCGCCAAGGCCATCGTTTCGGATGCCAAGGCGTTCATCGAAGCCCTGCTGCGCCGTCGCGGGAGTTTTGCGAAGCGCGACCGCACTGCTTGGCTCCGCCGATGCGGCGATTGGAAGCGTAAGTATCCTATCAACGATGGACGCGCTTTCCCGCGAGAAGGCGAGATCAGCCACTACCACCTGACGCAAGCTCTGTCGGATGAGATTCCACCCGATACGTTAATCGTGACCGGCAGTTCGGGCTTGGCAATCGAGATCTTTTACACTGCATTTCGGAACAAACCTGGGCAACGCGTCTTTCTCACGTCGGGACTGGGATCGATGGGATACGGATTGCCGGCGATGATCGGGGCAAGCATTGCGTACGGCAATCGGCCGTTAGTCGGTATCGAAGGCGACGGAAGCATGATGATGAACATTCAGGAATTGCAGACGATACGCGCGTTGCAGATTCCGGTTCGCATCTTCGTGTTCGATAACGGCGGCTACGCATCCATTCGAAACACGCAGCGCAATTATTTCGAGGGCCGCTTCGTCGGAACGCATCCGGAAGCGGGGCTCGGCATGCCGGATTTCGTCAAACTCGCGGAGGCGAATGGAATCCCGGCTTTACGCATCGATGATGCAGCCGATTTACGGGCGAACGTGCAGTATGTGTTGTCGCAGCCGGGACCATTCCTCTGCGACGTAAAGCTTCTCCGCGACGAGACGCTTTGGCCTAAATCGGCCACTCTACCTCAACCGGACGGCTCGATCGTTTCGATGCCGCTCGAAGACATGTCCCCGCTGTTGCCGCGCGACGAAT
>JALYTZ010000105.1 GCA_030854025.1 Vulcanimicrobiota bacterium | reverse complement strand
GGTTAAGCGTGGTCGCCAAATTCGCGGCCGTCTTGAAATCCGGGGTCGTGAGCACGTAGTTGAACCCGTCTCCGTGCTGCACGGCCGTGACCATGTCGCGCGCGATCACCGCGCCGCCGGGCACGCGGCCTACGGTAGGGTGGTTCTTCGTCACGCTGTTGCCGTCAAAACCGGCAGTGAAGCCGCCGATCGAGAGCGGGCCTTGCGCGGTTGCGTAGACCAGATCGTTCGCCGCCTTGAGCTCGGTGAGCACCAGCGTCCCGCCTTGCAAACTCGTGGAATCGCCGAGCGCCGAAACGGTCACGTCGGCGTTGTCGCCCGAATGCGCGAACGGTGGAAGCGTTGCGGTGACGATCACCGCCGCCACGTCGCGGGTGCGCACTTCGCTGCTCGTGGTCGAGAGCCCGAACGACTGCAGTACGTTTTGCACGGTTTGGCTCGTGAAGAGCACCGAGGTAGAGTCGCCCGTCCCGTTCAGCCCGGTGCCGATGCCGTAGCCGACGAGCTGGTTACCCGTTACGCCCTGCACGTGCGCGATGTCTTTTACTTTGACATCCTGCGCGCTCGCCGGAACGAAGGCCGCCAGACCGAACAGCAGGGCCGAGAGCAGCGTTAGAATCGGCCGCATTAGAACAGCACGTCCAAAATGCGGCGGATCAAGCCTTTATTGTCCTGGAAATTTCCGTTGAACGTGGCTTGAACGTTCGCGATGCGGCTGGAAAGCACGGTGTCGGTCGTGTCGATGTCTTCGGGCCGAACCAAGCCGCTCACGTGCAGAACCTGATCGTTGCCGTTGATGAACAGGTGCTGATCGCCCTCAATCTGCAGCGCGCCGCTGGGCAGCACGCCGACGACCTGTGCCATCATCGCAGCCAGAAACGCGTTGCTGCCGTTCTTGGTGTGAGCCGACTGCAGTCCGGTCGTGCCGCCGAGCGAGGTCGGAAAGCGCAGAAATCCGAGGGCCGCATTCCCGCCGCCCGCGCCCAATCCGATGTTGTAGCCCTTGGTGTTGTTGACGACGTCGCTGCTTTGGCTGGTTACGCTAAAATTAAACTTCACGGCAATCAAATCGCCGATCTGCGAAGCGCGATGATCGGGACCCAAGCGCAACGGGTGTCCTATTGCTGCGCTGGGCGGCGGAGCTGAGTACAGCGTATCGGCCGAAGCCGCAGCCGGTAAAAACGTCGCCGCCAGCGCGAGGACTATAAAACGGACGGTCATCTATTCGTCGCCTTCCGAAAGATCGAGCTCGACGGCTGCCGGCGCCGTGACGATGCCGGTGAGCGCCCTATTCGTCTGCGGATTGTACACGGAAACCTCATCGCCCAGACCGCCGCCCGACCGCGCTATGCACGCAGCGGTCACGGAAGCGCCGCCATCGCGCACCGTGAGGAGCACCGTCGAACCGGGTTTGACGATTTGGTTTATAACTGTCACTTCGACCGCAATGGGCTCGCCTTTGAGGACGGCGCCGGTGACTTTACGGCCGATTAACACATCTTCGCCGTTTCCGGGCCTTCCGGCGAACGGCACGCGGGCCATCGCCAGATCGCCCGCGCTCAGAACGCTGCCCGGCGCCACGTCTCGAGAAGCAACCGCCGTTTCAACGTACGCCTGCACCCGGTAACCCGCAAATATTGTGCGCTGCGATTTTCCGTCGATCGCGATCGTCACCGGAACGTTGATAAAGCCCAACGTGACGATCGGCGCGCCGGCGCGAAGATCGACCTGACCCGGTGCGACGAGCTGATCGGGAACCGCGGACGCGGCGATGTACGCGTGCATCGAATCGTTCGGCATGGCGCGCACTGCGCGTGCGGCCACAGCCTCGATACGGGTGCCACTCACGCGCTGCGGCGCAAACGCGACATTCGCATTCGCGCAGATCGGTGAGCCGAGGAACGCCAGCGCACAAAGCGCGGCGAGCGAGCGCAGCATCGTTCTTACTACCGCTTCGTCTGGACGGCGGTCTGCAGCATTTCGTCGGCCGCGCTGATCGCCTTGGAGTTCGCTTCGAACGCGCGCTGCGCGACGATCATGTTCACGATTTCCTGTACGACTTCGACGTTTGAGTTTTCAAGGTAGCCGTTCTGAATCGAACCGGTACCGTTGAGCCCGGCGGCCGCGACGATCGGGCTGCCCGAAGCAGCCGTCTGCGTGTAGAGGTTGTGGCCGCCGATCGGCGAGAGACCCGCCGGATTCACGAAGCGCGCGAGCTGAAGCTGACCGAGCTGCTGCGGCTGGCTCGATCCGGGCACCAGCGCCGTAACGGTACCGTCTTGGCCGATCTGCAGCTGCTGCGCGTTTTGGGGAATCGTTATTTGCGGCTGTACGAAAAATCCGTCCGCCGTTACTAGGGAGCCATTCGCATCTTGTTTGAACGAGCCGTCGCGGGTGTAGCCGGCCGTTCCGTCAGGCATCGTTACTTGAAAGAACCCGTCGCCTTGAATCGCAAGATCCAGCGGATTGGACGTCTGCTGCAGATTGCCTTGGGTGAAGATCTTTTCCGACGATCCGACTTTAACGCCTAAACCGACGTCTTGCCCCACCGGAACCACGCTGGCGCCAACCGGCGAACCCGGCGCGCGCAGCTCCTGATACACCAAATCCTGGAAGCGCGCTTCGTTCCGGCGGAAGCCGGTCGTGTTCACGTTCGCCAAATTGTTGGAGATCGTATCCATGTTGTATTGCTGGGCTTCCATTCCGCTCGCGGCGGTATACAGGGCTCGCATCATAACGTCGTTACCGGTCCTTTAGGCTGCTGCTAGTGAGAGGAGGTACGCGAGACTTCGCTGATCGCGCTCGCGGTTGCATCGTCTTGTGTTTGCATGGATTTCTGATTCGCTTCGAACCAGCGCTCGGCGGTGATGAGATCGACCATCGAGCGCACGACGTTCGCGTTGCTCTTCTCGAGGAAGCCTTGATTGACGGTGAAAGCTGCAGCGGGCGCGGGCCGCGCGCCGCCGCTGTCGACAAATCGATTGCTGCCCTCGGGCCGCAGCGCCGCGATGCTCGCGAACTGCGTCACGCGTACGGCGTCGATTTGCCGGCCCTGCTGTGAAATCGTTCCGTCTTTAGAAACCTGAACGTCGCCGGCCGGCAAAACGATCGCACCGTTGCGCCCGAGCACGCGATCGCCGTCCATAGTCACGAGATAGCCTTGTGCGTCGCGCGCCAACTGACCGTCGCGCGTGTATCGGATGCCTTGCGGCGTCTGCACCGTGAGAAAACCGTTGCCTTGCACGGCCAGGTCCAGCGGATTGCCCGTGTGCTCCAGCGAGCCTTGCTCGAATACGGCGGTGGTTCCGTAGACTTGCGCACCGAAGCCAAGAGAACCGACGTGCGCGGCGGTGGGAGAACCGGTGGTCCCGTCTGCGGGATCGGTTTGGAAACGGTAGATGTCTAAAGACGGTGCGCTCGCGGCTTGCAGCAAGACTCGCTTGAAACCGTTCGTGTTGACGTTCGCGAGATTATTCGCGATCACGTCCACTTGCGATTGCGCTACGAGCGCTCCGCTCGCCGAGGCAAAAAGGCCACGTACCAAAAGAAAAACCTCCGCACGGTATGGTCGTACTTTTTACAGTACATGTGAAACCGTCAATCATTCGGGTTTCACCGCGACCCCCACCCCATGCGAAAGGCAGTCCAGCCGCGTTCATTTCATTCTATCGGCATCCTAACCGGCAAACTATAGGCCGCCGCGAAGATCCTATACTTGCATCGCTGAGACTTGTTGATACGCTTCGAGGAGTTTGTTGCGCACCGACAGCGTGAACTGCATTGCCAGGTTCGCTTCTTCGACGGACGTGACGACCTTGTTGACGTCGGTGGTTTTTCCGGTTGCAAGGTCTTGGCTGAGCTGATCGGACGAGGTCACCTTGTCGTTGACGTCCGCGAGCATCGACTTGACGGTATCACGAAACGATTGCGTACCGGACGAACCGGCAGCACCGGCAATGCCCGACGAATCGTCGAGCGGTTGCGTGTCGGGAGCCGCCGCGCCGATGTCCGGAACGAACGTGCCGGAGATGACGCTGCTCATCGCCGCGTTGTAATTCGTATTGATGTCCATACGTCCTTAACTGCGAAGCAGTCCGAGTGCGGCGTTGCCCATGTTGCGGGCTTCTTGAATTGCGGAAATATTGGCTTCGTACGCGCGCGACGCCGCCATCATGTCGACCATCTCTTTGACGACTTCCACGTTGGGATAGTGCACGTAGCCGCGCGGGTCGGCATCGGGATTGCTCGGATCGAAGACCATACGGTCTGGGCTCTGATCGGCGACGACACCCGCTACCTCGACCCCGGCCGGCGCGCCGGCGCTGCTGGGATCGCCGGTCTGCCCACCTTCGGGCTTCTGCGCGAACACGACCAGTTGTCGTTTGAAGGCGCCGCCTTGGGGAGTGTGCGTGGTATTGGCATTTGCGATGTTATTGGCGATGACGTCCATCGCCAGTCGTTCGGCCGAGAGTCCCGACGCGCTGACGTCGATCGAGTCGTATAATCCCACTAGTGCGGTTGCTCCGTGATCGCTTCACGCAGGCGCATGAACTGCACTTGGAGCAGTTGCGCCATCGTCTGCGAATAGCTCGAGTTTTGCGAGAGTTGAGCCATCTCTTGGTCGACGTCGACATTGCTTCCGTCGGCCCGCATCTGGCGGGTAGAATCGGCCGTTATCTGCGGATCGAAAGCCGCGGTGCTTTGGCCGCTATCGTCGACGAATTGCCGATCGCTGTTCGTCTGCAGTTCCAGGTCGCTCGAGTCGGACGGCGAGCCGGCCGCGGCCGCCAGTGCATCCTTGAACGAAACGGTTTGCCGCTCGTAGTTCGGCGTATTGACATTGGCGATGTTCTCGGCAATGGCCTGATGCTCTATCCCGGCCCCTGACATTGCATTTGAAAGCAGGTCGACGGCCGAACCGAAACTCAGGGCGCTGATATCGCTCATTAGTAGTTCATATCGGCCACCCGACCGCTTTACTGAGCGCTGCTCGCGGGCCCTCCGGCGAATTGCCGCGCGTGCAGCAGGGCGTAGGCGCCCCCGAGCGCCAGCAGTGCATCGTGCGTTCCAACTTCGAGCACGCGACCGGACTCGATGTAGAGAATGCTGTTGGCGCGCCGGATGGTCGAGAGCCGGTGCGCGATGATGAGCGTCGTGCGTCCCGGCAGAAGCCGATCCAGAGCGCTTTCAATGAGCGCCTCGGAGTGACTGTCGAGCGCGCTGGTCGCTTCGTCCAGAATCAAAATCCGCGGATCGCGCAGAATGGCGCGCGCAATCGAAATGCGCTGCCGCTGACCGCCCGAGAGCCGCGCTCCACGTTCGCCGACCTCGGTTTCGTAGCCGTGGGGAAAGCCGAGCACGAATTCTTCGGCGTTCGCCTCGCGCGCAGCCCGACGCACTTCGGCATCGCTCGCGTCCAGACGTCCATAGCGAATATTGTCGGCAATCGAACCGCGGAAGAGCTGCGCTTCCTGCGGCACGATGCCGATGGCCGAGCGCAGCTCGCTCAGCCGCACGTCGCAGATATCGACGCCGTCGAGGAGAATGCGCCCCGACTGCGGCTCGTAAAAGCGCGGAACCATATTAACGATGGTGGTTTTACCGGCCCCCGACGGGCCGACGAGCGCGACGATCTCCCCGGCCTCGATGACGGCGTTCACATCTTCGAGCGCCGCGCGTTCGCCTTGGCCGTACGAGAAGTGAACGTGATCGAAGACCAGCCGTCCGCGAACGTCTTTGAGCGCGCGCGCGCTGGGCGCATCGGCGCGCTCTACCGGCAGATCCAAAAGTTCGTAGATGCGCCCGGCGCCCACGAGCGCTTTGGCAATATCGCCGACGAATGCGGCGAAGCGGTTCATGGGGTTGATCAGATTGACGAGCAGCGCCCAGTACTCGAATATTTGCCCGACGTTGAGACGATGCGCAACGATCACTTCGTGCACGGACAAGTAAATGATGAAAACGATTGCCGAGACCATCAAAACGGAAAGCACGAGCGGCTGCGTTTGGATGAACTGCGTCAGCTTCATGTACGTGCCGAAATAGTCGTCGTTGCGACGCGAGAAGCGGCTGGTTTCGTACGACTCGCGATTGAACGACTTGATGATCCGTTCGCCCCCGAGCGCCTCGGCAAGATTTGCGTTGAGGTCGGCGATGCGCATTTGCGCACCCACGGTGCTGCCGGATATCAGCTTCTGAAACCGCGATACCGCGAGCGAAACCAGCGGCGCCAGAACGATCAGAATGAGCGTGAGCAGCCAGTCGATGTAAAACATCAGCACGAACGACGAAAGAAACGTCACCGTGTTGACGACCAGTTGCGGAACGGAGATCGACACCGCATCGGTCATGAGCTGCAAGTCGGTTGAAAATCGTGAAATCAGCTCGCCCGGTCGCCATTTATCGAATTCGACGAGCGGCAGATGCATCACGCGATCGAACAGCCGCACGCGCATGCGCGCGATCAGATGTTGTCCGCTCCAAGCGGTAAGGTACGTTTGTCCGTAGGTCGCTACGGCGCCGAACATCAGGGCGCCGAAAATCGCTGCGAGAACGACGTACAGTTCATGAACGTTCGCCGCCAGCACTTTGGAAACGAGGACTTCGTTTACGAGAACTTTGAAGCCCCAGGGAGCGACCAAATTCGATAAACCTGCCAGCGTGCCGAGCAGCATGGCAAGCGCAAGCCGCGGGTAGTACGGCTTCGCTTCCCGTGCCAAGCGCCGGAGGATCGACTTGCGGTTCATCGGGCTTTTCGCTTGGGGCCGAGAACGGGTGAAACCTCTTGCGCCGTCACCGGTACGTGAATCATGAAGGGAGCCAAATGAACCGTGGACTGCTTTTTCCATTCAAACGTTCCGTCTGTCGCACCGTGCGGGGACTGCCGTAAACCGATTTGCGCAACGTGCCGCGACAGCGCGGGGTTGTGCCCCAGCTGCCGGCTCGCATCGAAGATCGACGCGGCGGCGGCCACGCGCAAAGGCATTGCCGGCCAAGTGCCGCCGCGCTCGCAACAGCAGTGGCAGCGCCAGTGGCAGGAGCAAGCGCAGGCGCAGCCGCAGGCACCCGCAGCGCAGCCGCGCGTTACGGTGAGCGAGGCTTCCGACCCCGCCGAATCACGCGCGCTGGTCGCCTTAGGCTTCCCGCTTGCGCCGCTGGCGTTGGTCTCGCTTTTCGATCGCAAACACAGCAAGTGGCTGCGCAAACAAGCCTATCAGGCCGTCGGGTTCAATCTCGGGATGGCCGCGATGTATGCGATTCTCTTGTTCCTCATTAACATTCCGCTGATCAACATCAGCGCGACGATCTTGCTGGTGTTCATGCTGCCGGTGTATATTGTGCTTTCGGTGTACTTCGGCATCAAAGTCTGGCACGGCGACGACGTAAACGTTCCAATCGTCGGCGACTGGCTCGAAGAGAAGCTGCCGGCTTAACCGACGCTGATTACGCTCGGGCGGCGCGGTAGCGAGTGAGAAACGCTCGCGCCGCGCGCTCGTGATCGACCACCGGCTGCGGATACGCATCGTGTGAAAATAGCGCCAGGCCGAGCTGCCGCGAATTGCGGACGCCTGCGAACAGTCCCCTTCCGGGCACGTTTGCCAATTCCGCGATCCATCTGCGGGCGTACGCTCCGGCCGGGTCGAGCTGACGGCCTTGCTTGCGGGGATTGTAGATGCGCGGATACTGCGCCATGTCGGCGCCCACGCCGGCAACCCACTGCCAATTTCCGGTAGCGACGGCAAAATCGTCTTCCGCCAGCAATGCGTCCCAGCAGGCGCGGCCCACCGCCCAATCCACGGCTAAATCGAAACAGAGAAACGACGCTGCGATGGCGCGAACGCGCGGATGCATCCAGCCCGTTTCCCGCAGCTGACGCATCCCGGCGTCGACGAGCGGATGCCCGGTGCGACCCGCAGCCCACGCCTCCAGCGCATCGTGCGATCTTGCGAACGAAAAGTCGCGCATCTTCTCCTGCAGCGCGACGTCGTGCGTTTCAGGGTGATACCAGCTAAGCTGCAAGAAGAAATCGCGCAGGGCCAGCGACCGCAGATAGAGTTTGAGTGAACGTCGCTCTTCCGCCAGCAGAAACGCATCTTCACTTCGCCGCCCCGTTTCACGCACGACGGTGCGCGCTCCGATTGCACCAAACGAAAGGTGCACGGAAAGGTGCGAGGTTCGATCGTCCGCCGGCACGTTCGCCGCTGCCGCGTACTGCAGTGCCGGACCTTCCAGGAAGCGCCGAAGCGCCGTCGACGCCGCAGCCGGTCCGGCATCCGGCGACCGGCACGCACTTGCAAATTCCGACGGTTGCGGAAGCGTTTCGCTTTCCACATCGCTGCGCGCGAACCGCTGCAGCAGCGGCTGTTCGAATGACGCCACCGGCTGATCGCGCCACACCTCAAAATACGGAACGAACGCGCGATACCCATCGCCGCCGGAGGGTCGCGCGGCCGATGTGTCCTCGGGCGCGATTGCGGGGGCATCATGCACGCGCATCGCCGCGATGCCGGCCTCCTCAAGCAGCGATTGCAGCCGCTCGTCATCGCGCATCGCACGTCGATCGTAGCCGGCGGCCCATGCAACGGCGCTGGCGCCGGTCGAACGTGCAAGTCGGCGCAGCGTGGAACCAACCGGCCCACGCCGAACGATTAGGCGCGATCCGCGCTCGCGTAAGAGCACATCGAGCGCTGCGACGGCTCCGCAAAAATATGCGGCGCGGCGCGGCGAGATCGATAACCGTTCCGAAAGCGCTCGGTCGATCACCAGCACGGGTACGATCTCGCCGTGAGCGGCTGCAGCGCTCAGGCCAGCATGGTCGTCTAATCGCAGGTCCCGAGCAAAGCGGTATATGGCCGTCATCGCAGCGATTCGACGTATGCCGAAACGTTCACGACGTCCGCCTGCGACAAGTGCCCCGGAAAGAGCTTGGGCATCGGTGGATCGGGGTCTTTTACGATTGCAATGACGTCATCAAACGAACGCTTGCGATAGTCGTTCACCAGCGGCGGGCCGATTGGGCCGCCGGTTCCGGCAATACCGTGACACGACTGACACCGGGCCGCGAAGATTGCTTTGCCTCGAACGCGATCGAACGATGCGCTCGCAGCAGCACTCGAACCTCGCGATGAAGCGTGACGCGCGGAACATCCCGGCATCGCGATAGCGAGCCAGCCGAGCAGTGCGAACACAAAAAAAGCGCGCGAGTGCATGAAGCGCGTTTTGCCACCCGGCAAATTTATCCCCGCGGCTTAGGAACCTTAGAATTGATTGATTGAGTCGCGCGCGGTGGAATCGCTCATTCGAAACGTAAACGCATCGCGATACACGCCCGGAACCGCCTTGCCGTTGAGCGTCTTCGGCGTGTAATGCGCGCTTAGCGCGGCTTTGCACACAGCGTCGTCAAGTACCGTGTAACCGGCTGATTTCGTGATGACGCACTTGGTTGCAGTGCCGCGTTCGTCGACCATGACTTCGAACACCGACGTTCCCTCGGCGCCTTCATCGTACGCGATCATCGGCGGCTGCGGATTGATGGCGGTCTCGCCGCCGACCGGCGCTGCGTCACGCGTCGTATAGGCGGCCGCAATTTGAATCGGCTGCGCGCGAAGCGCAACGGTCTGCGGCGCGCTCTCGGAGAGCGCAGTCGTCGTCGTGCGCGCGAGCGTCCGCCACGAATCGCCGCCGCCGCGGCGCCAAATCGGAACGTTGCTCTGATCGGAGACCGGTTCGCTGACCGGCGGATTTGCGTGCACCGTAACGGCGGCGATTTGGTGCGGCTGCACCGGTCGCGCAGTTTTGGCTGCGGGAGCCGCAGTCGAAATCGGAACGACCGGTGCGCGCGACATTTGCACGACGTTGTGCATCACGACCATGCGGCGCTGCAACGGCGGAGCGGGAGGTTTTCGCTCGGGCGTTCGACGCTCGATCGAGATGCGCACGCCGCCGATCACCAGCGGGTCGGCCAGGGTCGGCGTCAAATGCGCGAGGCCGCCCATCACCATGACGTGCAAAAAAAACGAGACTGCAAAGCAGGCGCCGAGGGCGCTCAGGCCCACGCGCCAAAAGCGTTTGCGCTTACGCATCTTTGCTGCAACGGCATCGCGCAGGTCCGGCGCCCAAATTTCGGCGTCGCGCGCGGCTCCGACGCCGGCAGCAACCCGTTCGATCTCGAACTCACCGCCAAGATCGCGCAAGCACTCCGGGCATCGCATCAAATGCTGCCGGTATTCGAGCCGCTCCGCGTCGGTCGCTTCGCCGAGCGCGATCGCGCCCGCGAGCGAATACGCGCGATTGTGGGAGTTAGAACTCATTCCGCTCCGACATGACGCTGCGCAACGTCTTCATCGCCCGGCATACCCGCTGACGCACGGCATCGGGCGAAGTTCCGAGAATGGCGGCGGCTTCTTGCGAGGAGTAACCGGCGTAACTGGTCAGCATAATCGCCGAAGCCTGATCGCCCGGTAAGCGGGTCAGCGCCATCTGGAGATCGATCGAGGCCGCGCTGCGCTCGTCAATGCGCAAACCGCGAACTTCCTGATCGCGGTCGAGCGCCGTGAAACGAACGATTTTCTTTCTCCTCAAATGCGAGATGGCCGCGTTGGTGGCGGTCTTATACAGCCAGCCGGCCGACAGCGGGCGATCCGGATCGTTCTGCAGCGTTCGGTACGCCGCAAAAAACACGTCTTGGGCCAAGTCGAGCGCGACGTCGGCATCACCGACCATACGCCGCAGATATCGCGCGAGCTTCAGTTGGTTCTCACGAAC
>JALYTZ010000156.1 GCA_030854025.1 Vulcanimicrobiota bacterium | reverse complement strand
GTTTTCTATGACCGTCGGCGTAAAGTCTTGTGAGGGCGAACGATGCCGCGATATTGGCTTTTCAAAAGCGAGCCGGATTCATACGGATTCGACCGGTTACAACGAGAAGGCACCACGCCGTGGTCAGGCGTGCGCGGCTATCAAGCGCGCAATAACATGCTTGAAATGCAGCTCGGCGATCTCGGGCTGTTCTACCACTCCAGCGTTCCTCAGCCCGCCGCCGTCGGCATTTGCCGCGTCGTAAAGACGGCGTATCCCGATTTCACTGCATTCGAGAAAGGCGGAGATTACTACGATCCGCGCAGCAAACCGGAGAAGCCGCTGTGGCAGATGGTCGACGTCGAATTCGTGGAGCCGCTTCCCAACGCCGTGACGCTCGCCCGAATGCGTAGCGAACCGCGCTTAGTAGGGATGGCTCTGCTCAAACGCGTCCAACGCGTGTCGGTACTTCCGGTGATGCCGCACGAATGGAACGTCGTGCTCGAACTCGCGCAAACCCCGGAATAAAAGGCGCTTAGAGGGCCTGCGACTGCATCAGAAAAATGTGCTGCGAATCAATCGGCATGTGCGCTTGCGGACGAAGGCGGCGATACGTGCCGTCCGGCTGCAGCTCACGCGATTTTACGTTGTCGGCAAAAATGACGGATAAAATCTGGCCGTATAGGGTCTCGGCCATAAGCGGGTCCAGGACCGGCACCATCGTCTCGACGCGCCGGTCGAGGTTGCGTCCCATCCAATCGGCCGAACCGATGAACAGTTCGCGTTCGCCGGCGTTTTCGAACGCGCATATGCGTGAATGTTCCAAAAAGCGCCCGACGATGCTGCGTACGCGTATCGTTTCGCTCACCCCCGGCACGCCCGGCCGAACCACGCACATGCCGCGAACCATCAGATCGATTGGGACGCCCGCTTGCGATGCGCGATAGAGTGCGCGCGTGAGCTCGCCGTCGGTGATCGCGTTCAACTTCGCGCGAATACCCGAGGTGCGTCCGGCCCGGGCATGTTCGGTCTCGCGTTCGATGAGCGTCAGCAGGCCGCGCCGCAGATTTACCGGCGCGACGAGCAAATCTTCGTAGTCGGTGACTTTCGAGAATCCGGTGAGCGCGTTAAAAAGCTGACTGACGTCGGCGCCCAATTCGGCACGACACGTGAACAGGCTGATGTCGGTGTAAAGGCGCGCGCTCTTTTCGTTGTAGTTTCCCGTTCCGAAGTGCATGTACCGGCGAATGCCGTCGTCTTCTTCACGCACGATGAGCGTGACTTTCGCATGCGTCTTCAGGCCGGCAAACCCGTAAACGACGTGAACGCCGGCGCGTTCCAAACGTCTCGCCCAGTCGATATTGTTTTCTTCGTCAAAACGCGCTTTGAGCTCGATCATTACCGCGACCTGTTTTTCGTTCTCGGCAGCTTCCACGAGCGCGCGCACGATCGGCGAGTTTCTTCCGGAGGTCCGGTACAGCGTCTGCTTGATCGCGAGAACGCGCGGATCTTCGGCTGCCTGGGCGATTAGCTGCACGACGGGATCGAACGACGAATACGGGTGGTGCAGGACGATGTCGTTCTCTCGAATCGCCGCAAACATGTCGGTGACGCCGATGAGTCGCTTTGGGATGGTGGGCGTGAACGGCGCACTGTGCAGTTGGGGGTACTCGGGAAGATTGACGAACGTCCACAAATCCGCAGTGCCCATGAGACCCGCGATTTCGTAGCAGTCGACCTCCGATAAATCCAACGCACCCAACAGCAAATCGCGCATATAGTCGGGCATTCCGCGCTCGACTTCCAGGCGAACCGGTTCCCCGAAACGACGGCGCTGCAATTCGGATTCGATTGCGGCGAGCAGATCGTCCGCTTCATCTTCCTGCAAGTCCAAATCGGCGTCGCGCGTCACCCGAAACAAGTAGGATTCCCGAATTTCCATGCCGGGGAAAAGTGCATCGAGATGGTGTGCGATCAAATCTTCGAGCAGCACGAACCAACGCTGACCTTCGGGTGCTCCGTCGGTCGCCACGAAGCGCGGCAGCGTGGGCGGGATTTTGACGCGCGCGAAGTGCAGCTCGACGCCGTCGGGCGTCATCTCTTCGAGCTCCACCGCAAGCGAGAGCGAAAGATTCGAGATGTACGGGAACGGATGGCCCGCGTCGACTGCGAGCGGTGTGAGAACCGGAAACACTCGATCGTCGAATATGCGCTCGAGCGCGTTTTGGGTCTCCTCGTCCAAATCGGCAACCCGCCGGAGTTTGATGCCATGCGCATCGAGCGCCGGAAGCAGCTCCTCGTCGAGCAGCCGCATTTCTCGCGCCAAGGAGACGCGCAGCCGTTCCGAGATGGCCAGCAGATGTTCGCGCGGTAGCCGTCCGTCGTCGGAACGTCGATGCACCTGCGCTTCGATCTGCTGTTTGATCGCGGCGACTCGAATCATGAAGAATTCGTCGAGATTCGTTCCGTAGATCGCGACGAACTTCAGGCGTTCCATGAGCGGGTTGCCGGTGTCGAGCGCTTCTTCGAGCACCCGATCGTTGAATTCAACCCACGAGAGTTCCCGGCTGAAGTACAGCGACGAATCGTCGAGAGCGCGCGGACCGGGCTCCGCGGGTAATCGAATCTCCGGTTGGGAGAGCATAAGTACGTGGGATTCGCCGTTGGCCGGGGAATCACTAGGCGTGGGTCTCGCCAATCTCGCCGCACACGTGGAAACGCATCTCGCGCTCTCGTTTTTTGCGCTTGCCGCGGCTTGCAGCGCTGGCGTCGCGCTCGGCGGCACGGCGGCATACGTTCGTCCGGCTCGCGGACCGGTGCTGGCGCTGGCCAATGTGGGCCGCGTGATCCCTAGTCTTGCCGTGCTCACGTTCGTTCTTCCAACGCTCGGCGTGGGATTTTGGCCAGCAGTCGTGGCGCTGATTCTGCTCGGCATTCCACCGATTGCGATCAACACCGATCTAGGCTTTCGAGGCGTGCCCGCTTCGGCAATCGACGCGGCGCGCGGCCTTGGAATGACCCCGCGTCAAGTTATCCTGCGTGTGGCGTGGCCGCTGGCGCTTCCGGTCATCTTCACCGGCATTCGAACCGCAACGATCGAAATCGTCGCGAGCGCCACGCTTGCCGCATTCATCGGCGCGGGCGGATTGGGCGAGTACATTCTGCAGGGGCTGGCGAACTTCGATCCCGCTTACCTGCTGACGGGCGCGATCGGCGTCTCGGTGCTGGCACTGCTTGCCGAAGCGGTGCTCGCATTTGCCGGCAGACGACTGCAAGGAGAGAGCCGTTGATTCACACCCGCAAAGAGGTGCTGGGAGCCATGGGCGCGGCGATGCTGCTCGCGTCGTGCGGCGGCGGTACGCATCGCAGCGCGTCGAACAAGACCGTGCGGGTCGGTTCAAAAAATTTCACCGAAGCGTTGGTCATCGGTGAAATCTACGCGCAGGCGCTCGAACGCGCCGGTTTCACCGTCGTGCGGCACCTGAATCTGGGGAGCGTGCAAATTTGCATGGCCGCGTTACA
>JALYTZ010000067.1 GCA_030854025.1 Vulcanimicrobiota bacterium | reverse complement strand
AGTCCGCCCTCTGCAAGGTATTGGATGACGGACAGGAGCGCCATACCGGCCGTTTCGGTGCGTAGGATGCGTCGGCCGAGCGAGATTAGCACCGCGCCGGCGTCGCACGCGGCCTGCGCTTCGGCGTGTGAAAATCCGCCCTCGGGGCCGATAACGGCCAATACGTTTTGCGCTGAAGCGAGCGCGTTTGGCAAGGCATCGTGCATCGCCACTTGCGCGGAGAGTTCCCATGCAAAGAGCACGCGATCGTAGTGCGCAAACCTCGCGATGAGTTCGGCAATCGGCACGGGATCAGAAATTGCGGGCACGTCGGTTCGGCCACACTGCTGCGCCGCGCTCTTGGCCAGACGGCGCCAGCGTTCGATCTTGCTCGATCCGCTGCCCGTAACCACCGAGCGTTCGGATTCGAACGGCAAGATCGCTGCGGCTCCGAGTTCGACGAGTTTTTCAACGACGAAATCCATCTTCGCGCTTTTGGGAATGCCTTGCGCGATCGAGACTCGCATTGAAGATTGAAGGGTGTCCGATGCAAGAACGCCGTTTAAGACGGCAACCACCTGCGGAGTAATCGATTCAATGGCTGCACTGAACGCCGTTCCGGTCGAATCGATGACCTCGATGATGTCGCCCGAGCGCAGGCGAAGCACGCGCGCGATCTTGTGAGCGTCCGAACCCTCAAACGTTACGGCGTCGCTGCACGCGCGCGTGCCCTCGACAAAGAATCGACGCGCGCTCAATCCGGCTTGAACGCGTCCTTAAAACGGTCTAAGAACGACTTCTCCTCGATCGTGTCGCCGCCGATGCGCGCATACTCTTCGAGCAATTCCCGCTGCCGTCGCGTAACTTTTGACGGCACCGCTACGTGCGCGGTTACTACGTGATCCCCTCGATGACTCCCGCGAATGCCCGGCATTCCGTGGCCGCGCATGCGAAAGACCGTGCCCGTTTGCGTTCCCGGTCCAATCGTAAGCGGCAGATCGCCTTCGAGCGACGGCACGGTGATCGATCCCCCGAGCGCCGCCTGCGAAAAACTCATCGGGACGTCGATGTACGTGTCCATTCCATCGCGGCGATACATTGGATGCGGTCGCACGGTCAGATACACGTACAAATCGCCGGCCGGTCCACCGCGTATGCCGGCTTCCCCACTCCCGTTAATGCGGATCCGGCTGCCGTCGTCGATTCCGGCCGGCACTTTTACGGTGAGCTTGCGCTCCATTTCGCGCCGCCCACGCCCCGCGCATGCCGGACAGGGCTGTTGGATCACTTGGCCGTCGCCGCCGCATTTATTGCAGGTGGTCTGCGTTACGAACTGTCCGAGCGGCGTTTGACGCGCCATACGCATGACGCCGGTGCCCGAACAGCGGTCGCATGGAATGACCAGCGTATTCGGTGCTGCGCCCGAACCTTTGCAGGTTTCGCACTGTGCCAGATGATTGAACTGAATTTCTTGCGTCGTTCCGGAGAACGCCTGTTCCAGCGTCACTTCGAGGTCGTAACGTAAATCCGATCCGCGCTGCGCGCCACCGGCTTGCCGTGCGCCTTGCGCCGCGCCGGCGCGCGCTTCGCCGAAAAACATGTCGAAGATATCGCCGAAGCCGCTCTGCCCGGCAAAACCAAAGTCGCCGAATCCTGCGCTCGGGCCACCGTTGCCGCCGACCGAACCAAACCGATCGTACTGCGCGCGTTTCTGTGGATCGGAGAGCACTTCGTAGGCTTCGTTAATCGCCTTGAAGCGGTGTTCGGCGCCCGCCTTGTCGTCGGAAACATCCGGATGGTGCGTACGCGCAAGCGCGCGATACGCGCGCTTGATCTCGTCGGCAGTCGCGCTGCGGGTTATGCCGAGCACGTCGTAAAAATCTTTTGTCACCGTTATTTGATTTCTATGCCGGCCAGTCGCTCGGAGAGCGTTTCCGCGGTTCCGGACGCGAGCGCCATCAAGCGCGCGTACGGCATCCGCCGCGGTCCCAGAATCGAAAGCATGCCGATGGCATGCTGACCGAAACGGTACGGCACCGTAACGATGCTCAGATCGATCATTTCGTCGACGCCGAGTTCGTGGCCAATCTTCACACTGGTTTGTTCGGTCAAAAGCGAATCCGCCACCAGGTCGTAGAGCGTTTTCTGCTCTTCGACGATGCGTAAAATCGAACGCAGCTTGCGCAAGTCTTGAAATTCCGGCTGGTCGAGCAAATTCTGCGCGCCGGCGGCCACGGTTTGGGTTTCGGCGGAGCGCGCATTGTGCAGTGCCGTAAGAACGGCCGCCCGCAGATCGTCGTTCAATCCAAGTTCGGCAACGGCAGCCGACACTTCGGCGTCGCCGATATCGCGCAGCATACGATTGCCGACCCGCGCGTTGATCGCGCTCGAAAGCCGCGTGAGGTCTTCGGGTGAAACGTCGTTGCGCAGTTCGAACATGTTTTGGGCCGCGACGCCCAGCGACGTGACGACAACGGCGACGCCGTTGCGCGCCGAAAGCCAGATCAACTGCACGTGCCGGAATGTTTGCGTGTCGGAAGAAGGTTTCGTAACGAAGGCGACATTTTTCGAGAGGCGGCCGAGCAGTCGCGTGGTGCCTTCGATGATTTCATCGAGTTCGCGGCTGGCATCCCGCAGCTCGTCTCGGATGCGGCGCCGATCGACGGTCGGGAGCATTTCGGGCTTCATCAACTGGTCGACGTACGTACGGTAGCCGCTGTCCGAAGGAACTCGGCCGGCGGACGTATGGGGCTGCACGAGGTAGCCCGCGGCTTCGAGCTCCGCCATTTCGTTTCGCACAGTGGCCGAACTTACGCCGAGATCGTATTTTTGCGTGAGGCTTTGCGAGCCTACCGGCTCGGCCGTGGCTATGTAC
>JALYTZ010000032.1 GCA_030854025.1 Vulcanimicrobiota bacterium | reverse complement strand
ATGCGGTGCAAGGCGTGCACAGTCCGCAGCAGGGCGTTGCCAACGTACGCAATTTCGTGAGTGACGGCGCGGTGCTCGCGATGGTCGGTCCGTACAACTCCAACGTCGCCGCTGCCGAAATCCCCGTCACCAACGCCGCGGGCCTCGTGCAAATCGGCCCGTCGGTGGTTAGCGACGGTTTGACGATCGGTCCGGCTGCCGCGTCGTTGCGGCGCGCGAATCCGGGAACCAATGCGTTCTTTCGCGTTTGCACGACCGACTCGCGCCAAGGATCCGCGCTCGCTCAGTTCGCGCGCAAGCTGAAGTATCGCAGCATCTATATCATCGATGACAACGAAACGTACGGCCTCGACCTCGCGAATCGTTTCGAAACCGACTTCAAGAACCTGGGCGGATCGGTCATCGGGCACGATCACATCGCGAAGAACACGCAAGATTTTAAAGCGCTGCTGATCAAGATCGCGGGAACCAAACCGGACGTGATTTTTTACGGCGGCGTTACCAGCACCGGCGGAGGCCTGATTCGCAAGCAGATGTTCGATACCGGTTTGGGTAAGGTGCCGTTCATAGGCGGTGACGGAATCGCCGACCTGGCTACGGTCGCCGGCAAGCAGAGTGACGGAACGTACTATACGCTGGCTGCGCCCAATGCCGAAAAACTGCCGTCCGCGCAGGCGTTCGTCAAGGACTATCAAGCCCGCTTCAATTCGCCTATCGGCCCGTACAGTGCCAACGCGTACGCTGCGGCGCAAGTCGCAATCGCCGCGATCGAACGTGCCGCAAAAGCCAACGGCAATAAGATGCCGACGCGCGCGCAGGTGCTCGCGCAAGTGGCAAAGACCGACGCGCTCGCGACCCCGATCGGCCCGATTAGTTTCGACGCAAACGGCGACGTGGAGAATCCGGTTCTCAGTCTCTACGGTTTCAAGAACGGCACGCCGTATTTCATTAACGAACTGCATCTCAAGACGAAGTAGTGCACGAATTCCTCGCCCAGCTGATCAACGGTCTATCGCTCGGCGGGATCTACGCGCTGATCGCACTCGGGTATACGATGGTGTACGGCATCATCGGCCTCATCAACTTCGCGCACGGCGACGTGTACACGCTCGGCTCGTTTTTCTCGCTGACGATTTTTGGGTTGCTCGGGGTAACGGGAGAGCTGCACGGCGCCGCGCTCGTAGTCGACGTTACGATCGCGCTGGTTGGAGCCGCGCTGCTCTGCGGCATCGTGGGAGTGCTTATCGAACGGCTGGCGTACCGGCGGCTGCGTAACGCGCCGCGGCTCGCGCCGCTCATCACCGCAATCGGCATCTCGTTCATTCTGGAAAATATCATGCAGCTCTGGCGCGGCCCCTCGCCGGTGCCGTTTCCGGCAGTCATGCCCAATCCGACCATTGCAGTCGGCGGCATTGCGATCGCGGCCCAGCAGATCGTGGTCATCGCACTGGCCGTCGTCATGATGGCGGCGCTGCAGCTATTCGTGCACAACACGCGCATCGGCCAGGCAATGCGCGCCACGGCGCAGGACCGCGATGCCGCGCAGCTCATGGGCATCAACATCAATCGAACGATCGCGATAACGTTTCTTGTCGGCAGCGCGCTGGCCGGCGCCGCCGGACTCGTTTCCGGCGTATACTACCAATCGACGTGGTTCTTCAACGGTTTTGGCGTAGGGCTCAAGGCCTTCACTGCGGCCGTGCTCGGTGGCATCGGCAACCTCGCGGGCGCCATGCTGGGCGGATTCTTCATCGGCATCATCGAGTCGTTTGCAACCTGGAAATTGGGCGGACAGTGGAGCAACGTCACCGTTTTCGCCATCCTCGTGCTCGTACTCGTCCTGCGTCCGGCGGGTCTGCTCGGAGAGTCGCTGCCGGAAAAGGTATGATTTACCTGTATTTCCTCGTGACGATTGCAGCGGTCGTCGTCGCGGAACGTGTGACCGCCGTTCGCACGAAGCGCGTCGTGTATGCCTTACTCGGTGCGGCACTGCTGCTTGCGCCGCTGATCGATCGCAACGACGCTAATTACAATATTCTGGCGGACGCCGGCGTGTTCGTCCTGCTGGCGCTCGGCCTGAACATCGTCGTTGGATTTGCCGGTCTGCTCGACTTAGGATATGCGGCGTTTTTCGCGATCGGCTCGTACACGTACGGCATGCTCGCGAGCCCGCAATTCGGATTACACGTGCCGTTTTGGGCGCTGCTGTTCATTGCGGCGGGGTTGGCGGGGCTTTTCGGCATCCTTCTGGGCGCGCCCACGCTGCGGTTGCACGGCGATTATCTCGCAATCGTGACGCTGGGATTCGGCGAAATCGTGCCGCAAGTGTTTCAAAACCTCACGAAATACACCGGCGGCCCGAACGGAATCAGCGCGCTCGACTTCCCATCCTTTTTTGGGAAGTCGTTCGGTCAGCTTGCGCTGCCGTACTACTACGTGATGCTCGCGCTGATCGTTCTCGGGCTATTTTTCGCGCGCAACTTGCGCGACAGCCGTTTGGGACGCGCGTGGATGGCGATCCGCGAAGACGAATTGGCGGCGCGCCATATGGGCATCAATACGACGCTCGTCAAACTGGCCGCCTTTGCGCTCGGCGCGTCGTTCAGCGGCTTGGGCGGCGTGGTGTTTGCCGCCAAGCTCAGCCTAGTCTCGCCCGATCTGTTTCAGTTCCAGGTCAGCGTGCTGATCGTTTCGATGCTCGTGCTGGGCGGCATGGGGAACATTCC
>JALYTZ010000021.1 GCA_030854025.1 Vulcanimicrobiota bacterium | reverse complement strand
GGCAAAGGGGCCGGTGGTGGAAGGATCGGTGTTCGTGGTTCGGCTGATCAAGCGCGTTGTTCGTCGCCCGGATAAGTATTTTCAGCGTTCGTTCTGGCGCGTTCTTCTGAACGAGGCGCAGATTCTGAGCCGCGGCATGGTGCTGTACTCCGTTCCGGCGCTGGTTAAGCGCGCGAGCGGCGTTCGGCAGCTCCGTGCGTATATTTTTCCGAGCCCGATGGATCGCTTTCAGCGTGCGGACATCTACGTCGCGTGGAAGGCCCTTCGGCTTAGCGACGTGACCATGTCGACCGACAATCCGGACGACGCGGATATTGCGCTCGCGTGGCATCCTGCGACTTCATACGATCAGGACGACCTTCTCGTGCGCCGATTGCACACGCGAATGAACGTGCTGAACGCACGCTGCACGGACATTCGTAAGTCGACCGTCGATGCGGTGTTCAAGGAGATTTTCGGTTACAGTCTCGCCATCGATCCGCGAACTCACGCGGGTCCGATTCTTCGCAAGTCGGAGAAGAACGGTGCGCACGATGCGGTGCTGCTGAAGGGTCCGTTGGATGAAGTCGAGCCGGACCACGTCTACCAGCGGCTCGTGAGTTACCCGACTGAACTCGGCAACGCCGAATTTCGCGTCTTTATCGTCGCGCATCGTCCGGTCGCAGTCCACCGAACCTATCGGCCGTGTAACGATCGTTTCCGGCTGAAGCCGACCAGCGGAAAAATTTCCACCGTCGAAGCTGATTTCACGCCCGAAGAACGCGCGCTCATCGCCGCATTTGCCGATCGAATCGGGCTCGATTTCGGCGTGCTCGATATCCTGCGCGACGGCGAAAGTGGACGAATCTACATCTGCGATTGCAACAACACGCCCACCGGCCCGATGGCGATCCTTCCGATACGCGAGCAAAGGGCTGTCCTGCGCCAGGTTGGCGAGGCGTTGGAGCGCGAATATTTGGCGCCGCTTCGCGCGCGTCCGCGACGATCTTTCGGAAAACTCGCGCAAACGAACCGCCTGTAACGATCGCACGGGGCGTAATCGCGTCGAAACGCGAAGTACCCCGGAGTGATCGATAGTGAAATACTCGGATTTGGCGCGCTGGGCTTGAACCCGGCGCTGGTAAACGCGGTCGTTGCGCTCGGATATGAAGAGCCGACGGCCATTCAACGGGAAGCGATTCCGCCGCTCCTTGAGAAACGCGACGTGCTCGGGCAGGCGGCTACCGGTACCGGCAAAACCGCAGCGTTTGCGTTGCCGCTCCTGCACCACATCGGGCAAGGGAGCGCTCAACCCCGCGCCGTTCGAGGCCTCATCCTCGTGCCAACGCGCGAGCTTGCAATGCAAGTCGCCGAAGCCGTTCACCGCTATGGCCGCTTGCTGGGTGTCAGCGTGCTGCCGATTTTCGGCGGTCAATCGCTCCAGCAGCAGTTGCGTGCGCTGCGCCGCGGTGTGGATGTCGTCGTCGCGACGCCCGGCCGCGCGCTCGATCATATTCGCCGCGGTACGCTGGACTTGAACGCGGTCGAGTTTCTCGTTCTCGACGAAGCCGACGAGATGCTCGACATGGGTTTTGCCGACGAATTGGAAGCGATCGTCGCGACGGTTCCCGCCGAGCGGCAGACGGCGCTTTTTTCGGCCACGCTCGCGCCGCGAATCCGCTCGATCGCCAAGCGTTATCTGCGCTCCCCGGTCCAGGTTACGATTGCGAACGAAACGGCGGCGCCCGGCAAATCGCCGCGAATTCGCGAAGTCGCTTATATCGTACAGCGCGCGCACAAGGCGGCTGCGCTCGGACGCGTGATCGACATGGAAGCGCCGACCTCGGCAATCGTCTTTTGCCGCACGCGCACCGAGGTCGACGAACTCACCGAAACGCTCGGCGGACGCGGCTATCAAGCCGAGGCGCTTCACGGTGGCCTCTCGCAGGAACAGCGCGATCGCGTGCTTCGCCGGTTCCGCGATGGAATGTCGGAAATTCTGGTCGCGACCGATGTGGCGGCGCGCGGCCTAGACATCGAACATCTTTCGCACGTCGTGAATTTCGACGTTCCGTCGTCTCCCGATGCGTACGTGCACCGGATCGGCCGCACGGGCCGCGCGGGGCGTGAAGGCGTCGCCATAACACTGGCCGAGGCGCGCGAGCATCGGCTGCTGCGCAATATCGAGCAGCATACCAAACGCAAGATTTCCGTGCAGTCGGTGCCGACCGCGCACGATTTGCGCGCGCGCCGCGTCGAACTCACGCGTATGGCGCTTACCGACGCGCTCGAAGCCGGCGGTCTGGAGCAGTATCGGATCGTCGTTGAATCGCTCGCGGCCGAACACGACGTGCTCGATCTGGCTGCCGCGGCAGTAAAGCTTGCCGATCAGGCGCGTGACGGTGCAGATCAAGACGACGTCGACATTCCGACCGTCCCCACGTTCCTCGTGCCGAAAGATCGCGACCCGTCCGCCAAGCCGTCGTCCCGATCCCGCGCTCCGGCGAACGACATCGTAAAAATCTACGTCGGCGTTGGGCGCAATGCGGGGATCCGACCGGCCGACCTCGTGGGAGCAATCGCTAACGAAGCGCGGATACACTCGCGCGAAATCGGCGCGATTGATATCGCCGATAAATTCTCGCTGGTCGAAGTGCCCGGTGCCGCGGTAGAACGCATCCTCACGGCGCTGCGCGGCACGACGATCCGCGGCAAAAAGGTTTCCGCGCGCCGCGACCGTGGGAGATAAGGGAATGATCCGCCGGTACGTCGTCATCGCCATCGTCATCTTACTGCTGATCGCGGCGTTCGCATACGCGCACTTTCGGTCTGGAAACACGCGGCTCACGGAAATTCCGCCGTTCGCGCCCCCGGCCATCACGCACGCTGCAGCGCTCCCGCATGCGCCGGCCCACACGATCGTCATCATCGATGAAAACAAATCGTTCGAAGAGATCATCGGCAACACCAAGGATGCTCCGTACTTGAATCAGATCGCTCCCAAGGGGGCGCTGTTCACGCAGTCCTACGGCGTCGCGCACCCAAGCCAGCCGAACTACTTTGCGCTTTTTTCAGGACTGACGAATGCGAACGGCGACAGTTGCGCGGTCGCCGGCGTTCCACCTGACGCGCCGAATCTGGCGACCGCGCTGCTCGGGGCCAAGCGTAGCTTTGCCGGGTATGCCGAAGGACTCCCCAGCGTTGGATTCGCCGGCTGCACCGCCGGGAATTACGCGCGCAAACATGCGCCGTGGACGCACTTTTCGAATGTTCCCGCCGCGCTGAGCCGGCCGTACTCCACCTTCAAGTACGCATCGATTCCGACGCTGTCGTTTATCATTCCGAACATCATGGACGACATGCACACGGGTACGCTCGCGAGCGGCGATGCATGGATGCGCCGTAACCTTACGC
>JALYTZ010000151.1 GCA_030854025.1 Vulcanimicrobiota bacterium | reverse complement strand
TCAATCGCGTTACGCAAGCCGGATACGACCAGAACGGCATTCCCGGCCAGGCGCTCTTTGCGCCGATCGTTGCATCGCTGCCGATAACGGCCGCCAACATCAAGGCCGGGATCACCAATCCCTCGCAGCTGCCGGCTGCGCTGGCTTCGACCGCTGCCGGGAACTTGGTCGTCGCGCTCAATTCGGCAAATAATTCGGTCGACACATCCGCGGCAATCGACGGCAATCAAACCTTTGCAAATGCTCCCGCGGCCGCCGTTGCGGGAACGCTGACGGTCACGACCGACGGCGTCGCGCAAACGTTCGCGTACAACACCGGCGGCGGCGATACGAGCATCGACACCTTTCTCACCCATTTCAACGGCGCGCATCTCGGCGTCACCGCGTCGTTCGACCGGACGGCGCAGCGCATTGTCTTCGCCCGCGACCCCGCTAACGCCGACCTGGCACATCGGGCCGCGCAAGGCGCGAATCCGACGACGCCCGACTTTACAATCGCAGACTCGAATTTCGCAGCCGGCAATCCGAGCGCTTCACTACTCGGCGCCCTCGGTGCGAGCGGCATCAATAATGTTGCGCAGAATGCAGGCAACGCGTTCGGGGCAAACGACAACGCCGGCGCCAATGCAATTTTGAATATCTTCGCACAGAACGTCGGCGTACCCGCACTGCAAACGGTGAGCGCCGCCGCCGTCGCCGCGCCGGGAGCCGCGACGCTTGCGCTTCCTGCCGGACCGCCGCCCGTCAATGTTGTTCGCGTCGGCGACGTGCTGACGGTCGACGCCGGAACGCCGAATCAAGAGAATGTGGTCGTTTCCGCGATCGGCATCAACGCCGGCGGCGTCGAATCGATCACCGCCGCGTTCGGCAAAGTGCATGCGGCCGGCTTTTCAATCGCATCGGCGCAAACGCAAACGCTGGGCCAGTACTACGGCCAGAGCGTTACGCAACTGGGGCTGGACGCACAAACGGCGATCGCCGGAACGCAAAGCCAAACGGCGCTTTCGCAAAACATCGATCAGGTTCGCCAGGGCATCGACGGAATCAACGTCGATGAAGAAACGCAAAACCTGATCAAGTACCAGAACGCCTATCAGGCAGCCGCGCGAACGGTGAACGTCCTCGATTCGCTGCTCAATACGGTCATCAACTCCCTTGGCCTCACGCATTAGTTAGGAAGGTCGACCAATGCGAATAGCAACTTCGACAATTTTCGATAACCAGACGGCGGCGATCGATACGCTCGTCGCGCAGCAGCAGCAGTACGGCGCGACGCTTTCGAGCGGCAAGCAGCTCAACCAGCCTTCGGACGATCCGACGCGCATCGCGCAAGATTTGACGCTGCGAACCTCGATCCAGCAGGGAGCGCAGACCGATTCGAACGTGCAGAATATTTCCGCGCAGCTTACGACGGTCGACGGCGCGCTATCGTCGCTTTCCGGAGTGATGCAGAAAGCGCGCTCGGTAGCAGTCGAAGGCGCCAGCGACGTCCTTACGCCCGATCAGCGAACCGCGCTCGCAAATCAAGTCGACGGACTCTTGCAGCAAGCGATCGGCATTGCGAACACGCAGTACGCCGGAAAATACGTGTTCGCCGGCACCGCAAGCCCGCTGCAAAATCCGGTCGTGGCCAACGGTCAGCCTACTTCAAGCGTAGCGTTTTCGGGAAATCTCAGCGGCGAAACCGTGCAGCTTCCCGACGGGCAATCGCTAAAAACGTCGGTAACCTTGGGCGAAGCGTTCAACTACGCCGCGCCCGACGGCTCGCCGGACGTCTTTCAAACGTTGATTGCGCTTCGCGATACGCTGGCAAAAGGTTCGGTCGTCGACGCCAGCACGTCGGCCGTGAATAAGCCGGGAACGGCGTTGATCGGCAATCCGGTCGCTCCGGCGCTTTCTACGGCGCTGGGATCGGCGAACTTTTCAACCCCGCTGCAAACCGACGCGTCGGGATCGGCATCGTTTGCGATCTCGTCGGGAACGGCCCCCGGGGGGATATCGTTCACCTTCGGACCGGCAAGCACGATTCAGAACGTCGTCAGCGCTATCAACGCGCAAAGCGCGGCCACCGGCGTGACCGCGAGCTTCGACGACCGGACGCAGGCGCTTTCGCTGAGCGGTTCGGGTCCGTTTCAAATAAAAGACGTTCCGACGGCGAGCTCGGCAAACACCGGCAATCTCGTCGAGACGTTCAAGCTGCAGCCGCAGGCCGATCTCGTCAACAACTTGTCGCGCCAGATCGGTGATTGCGATCGCACGCTGCAAAGCATCGTCGGCACCCGGTCGGCACTCGGAGGAACGATTCAAAACGTTGCCAGTGCCGGAACTTCGGTCGATTTGGCCGTGGCCAACGATACCAAGGTGCAGTCCGGCATCGAAGACGCCGACATCGCTAAAATGGTCACGCAGTTTTCGCAGACTCAGACCGCATTACAGGCGGCCTATGGAACCACAACGCGCCTGGAGAGCAAATCGCTCTTCGACTACCTGCAGTAACGCGAAGGAGTATTTAGGAGGATGGACGTTACCATGGAGGCTCCCAAAGAGATCCGCATCCAGACCGCGCGATTTGGTGAAGTGACGTTCACTGCGTCCGACCTGCTGGAATTTCCGTGGGGGCTGCCGGGCTTTTCGCAGCTCCGCCGGTACCTTGCCCTCACGCTTGCGGACCAGCCGAACTTCGTTTGGCTGCAGTCGGTGGACGATCCGAGAATGGCGTTGCCCTGTTCGGACCCGTGGCAAATTTTTCCGGATTACGATCCCAAGCTTCCGGCATACGCCACCATCGCTCTCGAGCTGAACGAGCCGGACGACTTTACGCTCCTGTGCGTCGTGGTTGTCTCCACCGACGCGCGCGAGCGTACCATGAACCTGCTGGCGCCTCTGCTCGTAAACCTGAAAACTCGAAAAGGCCGGCAAGTCATGCTGGATAACTCGGGTTACTCGATCCGCGAGCCGATTCCATCAGGCGTGGCTGCGGCGGCATCGTAACCTCGGCGGTTAGGCCTTTCGCGCAGCGAAGCAGGTGCGGGCTCTCGCCGGTGTAACAC
>JALYTZ010000285.1 GCA_030854025.1 Vulcanimicrobiota bacterium | reverse complement strand
GATCACGGTCGAGTAAATGGCTCGCGACGCCAATGACTCGGGCATTCCGATTGCACCGAATTACGACCGCGTAGAGGGTCCGGCGCACGAGCTGGGCGCACCCGGTTCGTTTCCATTTGCGCGCGGCGTACGCCGCGACATGTATCGCGGACGCTTATGGACGATGCGTCAGTACGCCGGATTCGCAAGCGCCGCCGAGTCCAATGCTCGCTACCGATATTTACTTAAGCGTGGAACCACCGGCCTATCCGTAGCGTTCGATTTGCCCACGCAGCTCGGGTACGATTCCGACGCGGAACAGGCGCGCGGCGAGGTCGGAAAGGTCGGCGTCGCGATCGACAGCGTTGCGGACGTCGAGGCCCTCTTCCAGGACATTCCGCTCGGCGAAGTTACCGTGTCGATGACGATCAATGCGCCGGCATCGGTTATTCTCGCAATGGTTTTGGCGGTAGCTCGCCGGCGCGGAATACCGTTCGCAAAACTCGGCGGGACCGTTCAAAACGACGTACTCAAGGAGTACGTCGCGCGTGGCACCTATATCTTTCCCCCGAAACCGTCCATGCGTCTGGTGACCGATCTCATGGCGTACTGCGCGGCTGAAGTGCCGCAGTGGAACACCATCTCCATTTCGGGGTATCACATTCGCGAAGCCGGCTCGAGCGCGCTCGAAGAGATTGCATTTACGCTGGCTAACGGCAAAGCGTACTTGCGAGCGGCCCGCGACGCCGGCATCGATCTCGACGCCGTCGCGCCGCGACTCTCGTTCTTTTGGAACGCGCACAACGACTTTTTCGAAGAAGTTGCCAAGTTTCGCGCCGCGCGTTACCTGTGGGCGCACATTACGCGCGACGAATTCGGTTGCACGGACCCGCGCTCGCATATGCTGCGCTTTCATGCGCAAACCGCCGGTTCGACGCTCACGGCACAGGAGCCCGAGAACAACGTCGTGCGAGTGACGATCCAGGCGCTGGCCGCAGTGCTCGGCGGAACGCAATCGCTGCATACGAACGGCAAGGACGAAGCGCTCGCGCTCCCGACTGCCGATTCGGCGAAGCTGGCGCTGCGCACGCAGCAGATCATCGCCTACGAAAGCGGCGTTGCCGACGTCGTGGATCCGCTGGCCGGGTCGTACTACGTCGAAAGTTTAACGAACCAACTGATCGCGCGCGCGCAGAGCCTGATCGCTGAGGTCGACGAACTGGGCGGCGCCGTTGCCACCATCGAAAGCGGCTGGATGCAAACCCGCATCGCGGATTCGGCATACCGCGCGCAGCAGGCGATCGAGACGAGGAAAGCCGTCGTCGTGGCAGTCAATGCATTCGTCGAAGAGGGCAGCACGAGCGAAGCGATTCCGCTGCAACGCATCGACGAATCGGTCGAAGTCGACCAAATTGCCCGAGTGCGGGCCGTTCGCACGCAACGCGATACAGCGCTGGTCGAAGGGCGGCTTTCGGAAGTCCGCGATGCGGCGCGCGGAAGCGCAAACCTGATGCCGGTATTCATCGAAGCCGTCGACTCCGGAGCGACCCTGGGTGAAGTCTGCGGCGTGCTGCGCGAGGTGTTCGGGCTCTATCGCGCGCGGGACAGTGTAGCGTAGTGCGTATCGATCACGTCGCAATCGTCGTCAAGGATTTAGAGACTGCGCTGGCGCTGTACGTGCAAACGCTCGGGTTCGAGGAGGTCTACCGCGAGATTATCGCCGATCAGGGAGTCGAAGCCGTCGGTCTGAAAGCCGGCGACTCGATCGTCGAACTGCTTCGCCCGCTCGACGAACAATCGCCGATTGCGAAATATCGCGGAGAGGCGCAAACCAAACTCCATCACACCGCATATCGCGTCGCCGACATCGTCGCCGAACTCACGCGATTAAAAGCGGCCGGAATACGTTTACTCGACGAGCACCCGCGCGCGGGCGCACACGGCAACCGGATCGCGTTCTTGCACCCGAAGAGTACGCACGGTGTGCTCATCGAACTCTGCCAGCCACTAGCGTAAGGAAAGAAACGTGCCTCGCAAACGTAAGCGCCGCGGACGGCCCGGCCGGCGACGTATTCTGCCGTTTATCATCCTGGCGGTTCTTATTGCGCTCGTCGTCGGAGCGCTGCTGCCTCGCGCAGGACATCGGATCGCGTCACATCGCCGGTACCGTCCGGTTGCGCAAGTAACGGCGGCGCCGGCTCCGGTTGTGACTGCAACGCCGACGCCGCAGCCGCAGCCCTCCTCGCCTTCCGCGCCCGCTGAACCCGTTGCGACGCCGACTTACGCGGGCAGCGGGCCGGTCGTTGCGATTATCATCGACGACTGCGGTCAGTGGCTCGATACCGAGCGCGGGTACGTCGCGCTTCCGATTCCGCTTACGCTCTCGGTGCTGCCGCACGTGCGCTACGCCGGTCTCATCGCGAACGAAGCGCGAGCCGGCGGCAAAGCGGTCATGCTGCACTTGCCGATGGAACCGATCTCGCACATGAACCCGGGCCCGGGAGAAATCAAAACCTCGATGAGCGATGCGGAAATCATCGCCCAAACGCAAGACGACCTTGCACAAGTTCCGCTTGCGACCGGAGTGAACAACCATGAAGGCAGCGAGGCGAGCGCGGATCCGCGCGTGATGCAAGCGGTCATGGACGTGGTCAAAGATCACGGCATCTTCTTCGTCGACTCGATGACGAACGCCAAATCTATTGCCGCGCAAACCGCGCGAAACGACGGCGTTCCGACCGCTTCACGCGACGTTTTCCTTGACAATCAGGAAGACGTTGCATACAGCGAATCGATGCTCGAACGTGCAGTCGCGGTCGCTAAAGCAAACGGCTCCGCAATCGCCATCGGGCACCCGCGCCCGACGACGCTCGCAGCGCTGCGCGACAGCTATGCAAAAATGGAAGCCGAAGGCATCCATTTCGTTTTCGTCTCACAACTCGTACACTAGGTAAATTCGGCGCGAGGCGTACCTCAATCTCAGTTTCGAACGTGCGGTCCCACGGAAGGGTGATCTGCATGACGGCGATGTGGTAACCCGGATAAATTTGGCCCAGAATGTTCACGGCCCGGTTCCAGAGCTCGGCGTTGTTGCGTTCCGTTATCGGAGTCGCTTGGCCGGGCAGCAAGTACGTGTGATCGGGTACGCCC
>JALYTZ010000282.1 GCA_030854025.1 Vulcanimicrobiota bacterium | reverse complement strand
CATGAAGAGGGGCCTGCGCCCGAACCCGCGGCGGATCTTGCGCTGGTCGAAAGCGCGCCAATCGAAATCGTGGCGCCGGAGCCGGCACCGTTGCTCTATATCGACTTCTCCAAAGAACAGATCGGCCAGACGCTTCGAGTGCTCGAGAAGAGCGACGCCGGCGGCTTACTGCGGCATCTTTTTGCCGTGCGCGCGCTCTTCCCGGATCGGATCGCCGGCGCGACGGACGATGCCGCGCAAAATGCGCGAACTGCGGCAGACGCAATGCGCGCGCCGCTGGATCGTTTCTTCGTGCGCATGGATTTGCCGCAGCTTGCGGTGACGAGCAAAGATTTAGAAGACCGCGAAAGCCGCGCCGCGCTGCGCGCCCTGCTCGACGATGCCATTGCCGCTTCGCCGCACGCAACGCCCTCCGAACGCGCAGCGGGCACGGTTCGCATGGTAGGGCCGGTCGACGTTGACGCGCTAGTCGCGATTCTTCCCGAACTTGAAAGCGCCCCCGTGGGCGCCGTCGCTCCCTGGACGGCGTACTGCAATCTGCTCGGAACGCATGTGGAAACCGACGCGGGCAGCAGCGTCGCGCTCGGTGCGTATCGGAACGCGCTGCTCAAGGTGTTTGCGCTGCTCGAGACGCTGCCGATGGCCGAATTTCATCGCGTTCTGACTACGAGCGTCAATCGCACGCTCGACGCTGCGCTCGATACCGTGCTCGACGAACTGCGCAGCTTCGCTCACGTCCTTGCCGAATAGTTCCTATCCCGCACTGGGCCTGCTCTTCTTGTTCGGATTGCTGCTGTTTGCCGCCGGCACAGCGTTGCGCCGCCGCGCGACCCGCGCACCGGCAGTTGAGCCGGTAGCGACGTTGCCTGCCGTTGCGGTTCGGTGGCCGCAACGCGTCGACGATGCGCTCGAAGGCGCCGGTTTCGCGGAGCGGCGCGAAATGATCGCGCGTCTGGCCTTGATCGGAAGCGGCTGGAGCCTAGAAACGCTGCGGGCCGCGCGCGAAGAAGAAACCGACGAAGCGATGCTCGCGCAGATCGATTCTGCGCTCAAGGTTTCTTGTTGAAGTACTTCACCAAGATCTCGCGCGCGATGGGCGCGGCGACCGATGCGCCGTATCCGCCGGAACGGTCGACGAAAACCGCCATCGCAAATTTCGGATGGTGCGTCGGCGCCCAGCATACGAACCAGGTTGTATTCGGGCCGGATCCGCCGGCGGTTTCGACAGTGCCGGTTTTTCCGGAGTAGTGAAAATTATCGATGGCTAATCCGTAGGCCGTGCCGCCGGGATCGGTCACTTTGGCCATGCCTTCCCGGACCGCTTGCAACGCCTGCTGCGTTGCCGGCACGTGATTGAGAACTTGTTTGTGAAACGTTTTGATCACGTGTCCGGCGGGATCGCGAATTGCCCACACGACGTGCGGACGGTAAAGCGTCCCGCCGTTGATCACGGTGGCTGCGATGTTGGCGATCTGAAGCGGCGTGGCTTGCATGGCGCCTTGCCCGATGCCGAGACTGCACACTTGGCTCGGCTCCAGCGGAACGCCGAAGACTTTCATCGACCATGCGTTCGTAGGCCAGTTGCCGGCGTTTTCCCCCGGAAGATCGACGCCGGATTTCTCGTCAAGGCCGAACGCCAGCGCCCATTTGCGCAGCCGCTTATTGCCTAGGCGCCAAGCCATCTGATAGAAGTAGCCGTCGGACGACGCCGCGAGCGCCGGAACGAACGTCGTATTCCCCAAGCCGCCCGAGGCGATGTCGCGCGCGTAGTATCCGCCGCAGTTCCAACCGCCCGAATCGTAGACCACTTCGTTCGGCTTGACTGCGCCGTCGCTAATTGCGCCCGACCCGGTGACCATCTTGAAGGTCGATCCGGTCGGCGTGGCAGCCGCGATTGCAGCGTCGAACAGCGGAAGCGCGGGATCGGTCAGATAGTGCGAAATCTTTTTGTACTTGTCGGCGGCGAAATCGTTGGGATCGAAGTTCGGATAACCGGCGAGTGCCATCACGCCGCCGCTATACGGGTCGAGTGCGACCACCGCCCCGGTCAAACGCTTTCCGTGTCCCCATGATTTGATGCCGTGCGCGAGCGCACGATCGGCGATCGTCTGCAGCCGCCCGTCGATGCTCGTGACCAAGCTATCGCCGGGCACGGGCTGTTTCGCAGGCAGCGTCGTTCCACCGACGACTTGCCCTTGGGCGTCGACGACGATGCGCTGACCGCCGGGCTGGCCGCGCAAATACTGGTCGTACTCGTATTCGACGCCGTCCTTTCCGACGACGTCGTTCGGCGTGTACCCCTTCGCACGCAGACGCTTGTACTCGTCCTCAGTGATGGCGCCGACGTAGCCGTACAGATGCGATCCGACCGTGCCTTGCGGGTAATTGCGGATCGGCTGCGCTTCCAAATCGACGCCGGGCAAGTCGTTGAGCAGCTCGGAAATGCGCGCGACTTTTGCGACGGAAAGGTCGGTTGCGAGAATGACCGGGCCGTAAGGCTCGTAGATTGCAAGCTCGTCGAAGTTTTTGTAGTTGACCCCGTGATGATGGAGCATTCGCTCTTGCAGACTCGCGATCGGCTCGCCGGTCAAATGTGCGAGCGTAGCCAGTTCGGCGCGCTCGTCGGTTACTTCGGACGGAATGAGCGCAACGACGAACGAGGGACGGCTGCGCACGAGAACCTTCCCCTCGCGTCCGTAGATTATTCCGCGCGGCGCGGCGACCGGTATCAGGCGAATCTGATTGGCCTGCGCTTGGAGCCGGTATTCCTGTCCGTGAACGATCTGCACTTGCACCAGCCGGAACAGCAGCGCGAATAATGCAAGCGTGGTAAGCGCGATGAAGACGCCGATTCGCCAGCGCGAGCGCTCCCACGGAGTCTTGCGGCGCCGAAACGTTGGAATCATCGCACGCGCCGGTTTTCGTTGTATCGCACGATCGAAAGAACGACGCTTGCGAAGACGGCGTTGAGCAGGGCTTGCCAGAGCGTTTGATGCAGATGCTGCGTCGCGTGACCCGCCGGATAGCCTTCCAGGGCCATGACGATCCAAAAAAGCAAATCGCGGATGAGCGTAGCGACCGCAACGATTACGGCCAGCAGCGGGATCGAATCGGCAAAGAATCCGCGTGAAAGCATGCCGGCCAGAATTGCCGTCGCCGTCGTCGAGATCGTCCACGCCGCGCCCGTTTGAGTTGCAAGAACGTCTTCGAGAATTCCGGCGATCAGTCCGTAAGCGGCAGCGCGGCGTATATCCACGCGGACCGAATACCAGACGACCGCGACGAGAACCAGGCTGATTTCAACGTCGCGAAAACGGAAGAAGTGCAGCACTTCGATTTGTGCGAGCAGCGCGAGCAGCAGGTACATACCCGCGACCCACCAGACCGGCCCGGTAAAGGGCGTATCTTGGGTTTTACTTCGGGACAACGATAACGCGGTCGAGGCGGGAAAGGTCGACTGCCGGTTTGACGATCGCGGTCTGATATAATTGCGCATCGCCGCGTTCGAGCCCGACGATGGTGCCGATCACGGCGCCTGAGTGAAACGAGCGGGCTTCGCCGGTTACGACGCGATCGCCGATCTTCAACGGTGCGTCCTGCGAAACGTATTCGAGCCGAACGCTGGAGTCGTTGCCCTTGGCGATGCCCCAGTAGCGCCCGCGCTGCGCGATCGCCGGAATCGACGAAGCGAAATCGGTGATGAGCGCAACTTTGCTCGTGAAGGGACCGGCCTCGACCACTCGTCCGACCACGCCGTTTGCCGCCAGAACGCCGTCGTCCCGGCTGACGCCGCTCCGAGTCCCCTTGTCGATCGTTACGGAGTTCACTTCGTTTTCCGGCGGGAAACCGATCACGCGCGCGTCGATGGCATTGCGGTACTCCGCCATTTTGGGGGCTAACGCAACCTGCTGGCTGTAGCCCGCCACCTGCTCGTGCAAGCGGGCATTGTCCAGCTCCAGCCGCACGTTGCGCGCTCGCAGACTACGGTTTTCACGTTCGAGCTGCGGCAGACTGGCCGCCGCCTCGCCGGTCCCGCGGATGCCGCCGATTACGGCAC
>JALYTZ010000257.1 GCA_030854025.1 Vulcanimicrobiota bacterium | reverse complement strand
GTACGTACCAGTGGTTCCTTCCGGACTCGGAAGTCTTCGAGACACTCGAGTTTCATTGGGACGTGCTGACAAAACGGCTGCGCGAACTTGCGTTTTTGAATCGCGGACTTTCGATACTGCTTCGCGACGAACGCCCCGAGACGGTGCGCGAGCGGACCTTCAAATTCGACGGCGGCATCGTTTCGTTCGTCGAATGGCTGAACGAGAAAAAGGACCCGCTGCATCCGATCATCATGACGCACACCGAACGCGACGGCGTAGACGTTGAAGTCGCCATGCAGTGGAGCGACACCTACACCGAATTGATTTACTCGTACGCAAACAATATCAACACGCTCGAAGGCGGAATGCATCTTACCGGCTTTCGAACGGCGGTGAGCAACGCGGTGAACGGTTACGCGCGCAAGCGCGGCGCCCTCAAAGAGGGAGAAAATAACCTCTCGACCGACGACGTGATGGAAGGGCTGACCGCGGTCGTTTCGGTGAAGCTGCAAGACCCGCAGTTCGAAGGCCAGACTAAGACCAAACTCGGGAACGCAAAAGTGCGCAACATCGTCTACGCGTTGGTAAACGAGCGCATGGATTTCTTCTTCGAAGAAAATCCGAAATTCGCCCGGGCGATCGTCGATAAATGCATGCAGGCCCAGCGCGCGCGCGAAGCGGCGAAAAAAGCGCGCGATCTTTCACGCCGCAAGAACGCGTTGGAAGGCTCGGGACTTCCGGGCAAACTCGTCGACTGCAAAAACACGAACCCCGCGGAGAGCGAACTGTTTTTGGTAGAAGGCGATTCGGCGGGCGGCACCGCCAAGGGCGGCCGCGATCCGAACTCGCAAGCCATTCTTCCGCTGCGCGGTAAAATTCTCAACGTCGAAAAAGCGCGTCTCGATAAAGTGCTTTCCAACGAAGAGATCCGTACGATGATTACGGCGTTGGGCACCGGCTTCGGCGACGAATTTGATTCGGGCAAGCTGCGCTATCACAAAATTATCATCATGACCGATGCCGACGTCGACGGATCGCATATCCGCACGCTGCTGCTGACGTTTTTCTACCGGCAAATGAAACCGCTGGTCGAAAACGGCTACGTGTATATCGCGCAGCCGCCGCTTTACGGCATTCGAAAAGGCAAGAAGCAATGGTACGCCTTCAGTGACGCCGATCTCAAATCGATCGTGGGCGACGACGGCAAAGAGTTTGTGGTGCAGCAGTACAAGGGCCTAGGCGAGATGGACGCCGAGCAGCTTGCGGTCACCACGATGGAGGTCGGGCAGCGGCGGCTCAAGCGAATCACGGTCGAGGACACGATCGAAGCCGAGCAAATTTTCACCGACCTGATGGGCGACAAAGTCGAAGCGCGAAAGCAGTATATTTTCGAATTTGCGAAATCCGTGAAAAATCTCGACCTCTGAGGACGGCGGGGCTTCTCGCTTCGTTACGGGTATAACAGCCGCCGGAGGAGTGTTTGCGGAGAAGAGTCTGGGTCGGGATCGCCGCTGCGGCGGCACTTCTGGTGCTCGCAGCGGCCATTTGGCATCACGCTCTGGCTCGCTTCGCCGTTGCCTCCATCGTCGGAGTGACGACCGGCTACCATCTCGACATCGGCGAGATGCGCCTGGGACGCAATCATGGCGCACTCATCGACGCGCATGTTTCACGTAAGGGCGAACCCGTACTCGACGCGGCGCGCATTGACGTGTACTACAGCCTGCGCGATCTCTTGCCCGGCAGCAAGCATCGCTTCGGATTGGTCGGCATTACGATCGACCGTCCGCAAGTCACGATCATCCACCATCAGGACCGCACGTATAACATCACGTCGCCCGGCGGCGGCGCGCCCGGGCACGCGGGCCGTCCCGATACGGTTCCGCTCAATTTCACGGCGCGCATACGAGACGGACAGGCTGCGCTCATCGACGACTACCAGTATTACAAGGAAGCGCGCGTCGTGCGCGTGGACGGAATCAACGGCGATCTTTCGGTAAATACGGCTAAGCGCACGAAGTACACGATCTCCGGCGCGATCGCCGACGTAAAGGCGGAACCGTTCAAAGCTGCCGGTACGATCGACTACATTAACGGTTACGCCTTCCATCGTCTTTACGCCGCCGCGATTCCGATCAAGACGATCGGGAACTACGTCATCAACTCGCCTGCAGCGCACATTCTCGCAGGCACGGCGAAGAATTTTCACGCGACGATCTACGCGCTCGGAATTGCGCCCAACGTTCCGATCGCGTACGACCTGATGGCATCGGCCGATCTTTCCAATGTCCGGCTCTACATTCACGGATTGAACGATCCGCTGGACAACATTCGCGGCCGGCTGCAGATCTTTAACGGCGGACTCGCCGCGCGCCGGCTCGACGCAACGGTGAACGGCATTCCGGTTAAAGTTGCCGGCGGCATTTTTGATTTCTCGCATCCGCAGTTTCGCCTCGGCATAACCGGCGCCGGCGATCTGCACGAGTTGAGGCACGTCCTCGCGTTCTCCGCCAAGCAGCCGGTGCGCGGACGCGCGCAAGTAAATTTGCTGATCGAAGGCCCGATTTCGCAGCCGCTGCTGCTGCTCGGGTTCGATGCGAACCGCGTGTACTTTCAAAAGCTCCCGTTCGAGCGTCCGCGCGGCGTGGTCGCGCTCTATGCCGGAAGCGTCGCGATCGTTCCGTTCAAGGCGTTCTATTCGGGCTTCGACCTGCGCGCGCTGGGGCAGCTCAAGCTCGGCAATCCGCTGCACACCGAAATAACGCTGCATTTTGCAGCGCCGTCGTCGCGCGTGCCGTACGTCGGCTCGATACTCGATCGTCAACCGCTCGCCGGTGAAGCATTGATTGCGGGAACGGGCAGTGCGCTGGGCGTG
This sequence comes from Vulcanimicrobiota bacterium, assembly GCA_030854025.1. Taxonomy (GTDB): domain Bacteria; phylum Vulcanimicrobiota; class Vulcanimicrobiia; order Vulcanimicrobiales; family Vulcanimicrobiaceae; genus JALYTZ01. Next base: position 2,186 of record JALYTZ010000257.1, on the reverse strand, counting down.
CGCGGCTATCTCGCATCGGTAACGCAGCCGCAAAACGTGAACGGATTCTACGACGTCGGCGGAAACGGCATCGGCACGATCGGGCCGATCAGCCTCGCGGCCGCAGGCGGAACGCTTCTCGGAGCGTACTCGATCGATCGCGCGCACGGTACGAGCGCGTTCTGGGCCAGCGCCGAAGGCCTTCGCGTCTCGGCTTCTACGCCGATCGCGCTGACCGGCGTTTCGCTCCCGCAGCTTCCCCCGCTGACCGGCACGATTGCCAGCGCAAACCTCGTCGGCACCGGCGGATCGAAAACGCTCGTTCTCGGTGGGACCATTCGCGCGGTTGATGCGCGCGTTGCCGGCGTGCGTTTCCGTTCGGTTGGTGCCGGTTTCTCGGGACCTCTGAACGACGTCGCCATGAATGACGTGCAGGCCGACGGTCCGTGGGGCAGCTTCCACGGCGACGGCTCGTTCGCGCCGGGTCGCTTGATCGCGCGCGGCACCTACGACGGTACCTTGAGCGATCTTGCGCAGTTCACCGGACCGCTCGGCGCGCAGGGCGACGCGCACGGTCCGGTCGCGCTGGCAATCGCGGGCGGAGCCACGACCGTCCAGGCGCAGAACCTGACGTTGCGCGGCGCAAGCGTCCACGGGATCCCCGTGCGTTCCGCGTCGGGAACGCTCGCCTTCTCCAAGGGGGTTTTGCGCGTGTACAGCGCGAGTGCGCAACTGGCGGGCGGCGACCTCGTAGCCGCCGGCGATTACGCGACCTCGCTTAAAGCGCGCGCGCTCGCAACCGTTCCGCTCGCAATCGCCACCACGACGTTGAGCGGCGCGCAACTGCGCGGCTTGGGATTGCCGCTGCAAGGTGGTCAAGTCAGCGCGGTCGGAACCGTTCGCAATAGCGGCGGAAAGATTCCCGCGTTTGACGGCGGCGTCGTGGTTGCGGGCGGTCACGCACAAGGCTATCCGGTGGCCGGCAGCGCGGAAGTTGCACTCGCCGGCGACGCGGTGACCGTCAAGAACGGCGTCGGCGCACTCGGATCGACGTACGCAATCATCGATGGACGGGTCTCCGGTCTCACCTCGGGTGCGCCGGCGTACGCGGTGCACGCGCAGGTCCCCGCCGGAGACGTAGCACGCGCCGCGGCGACCCTGCACATTCCCGCGTATGAAACGCAAGGAAGCTTTAGTGCCGATTTGCAGGTCGGCGGGCGCGGAACCAATCCGGTCGTGCAGGGCCCGCTGCTACTGCCCGTCGGCTCGGTGAACGGGCTGGGATTTTTCGACGCCAATGCGCTCGTGAGCGCAAGTCGCGCGGGAGCAAGCGCACAGAACGGCAGCGTTCAAGTCGGTGCAACGCACGTGAACTTCAGCGCGTCGGTCGGCAAGCGCGCCACGGCAATCGACGTGCGTACGGCGCGCGCCCATCTGAATGACTTCAACGACTTCTTCGATACCGGCGACACGCTGGCCGGAAGCGGCTACCTCAACCTCGCCCTCGCGCAAACGCCGCGACGGATTTCGACGACTGCGAACCTCGACATCGACAACTTCCGATACCGCAGTTTGCCGATCGGCAATACCGACGCGCACTGGTCCAGCACCAATAACGTCGTGCGCGGCAACGTCGCCGTCGGCGGTCCGCACGGGCTGCTCACGACGAGCGGTACCGTAACGCTGAACGTCGCTCCGACGCTTTCCAAAACGGTCGCGCATTCTCGATACGATCTGCGCGGAACGCTGGCAAACCTGGACCTTTCAACCTGGCTGCCGGCGCTCGGTTTTCCGCAAGTTCCGCTCACCGGTCGCGTGAACGGAAACGCTAGCCTATCGGGGCGCTACCCGCACCTGGGGATCGGGGGAAACGCGGAGATTTCGGGCGGCAACATCGGGCCGCTTCCTATTGAAAGCGCGAACGTGTCGGCGCGTTCGGTCGGCCGCCGCATCGATATCACGCATGCAGCGCTGCGGTTCCCGGCGCTGAGCGTTACCGCCGGCGGGAGCTTCGGGCTCGCCCCAACCGACGCGATCGCTTTTACGGTGCAGGCGCAAACCAGCGATCCGCGCCGGCTGGTGACCGAAGTGACGAAGAAGACGCTTCCCGTTTCGGGATCGTTTACGACGAACGTTCAAATTGGCGGAACGATTAAAGCGCCGACATTTTCTGCCGGATTCGAAACGGTCAACGCGGACCTGTACGG
>JALYTZ010000217.1 GCA_030854025.1 Vulcanimicrobiota bacterium | reverse complement strand
AACGAACCGTCTGAATGTCCAAATGGTTGGTAGGTTCGTCGAGAATCAGGTAGTCCGGTTCGTCGATGAGCAGATGAGCGAGCGCGGCTTTTGCGCGCTGACCGCCCGAAAACTCGCGTAACGGCCGCTCGTAATCGGCGCGGGCAAATCCAAACGCCGCCAGCATTGCATGCAGCGTTTTGTTACGCAGCCCCCACTCCTCGTCAGTAACCCGAGCGAGTGCTGCGTCGATTAGTCCCTGCAGTGACGTTTTCGTTTCGTCGGCGACGCTTTGCGCGAGATAGCCCATGCTCGCATCCTTAGCGCGCACGATCGTGCCTCCGAACGGCGTATCTACGCCGGCGAGTAAACGCAGCAGCGACGATTTGCCGGCACCGTTTGGCCCGACGAGGCCAATGCGATCGCCCTCGCGCAGCACGCCGGCCGCGCCGGCAAACACCTCACGCGAACCGTAATGACATTCCAGGTTTGCGAAGCGCAGCAGCTCCGCGCTAGCGGCTTTGCGGGAGTTCACGATGCCAGCGCGCGCAGATCGCTCGCAAGATCGGCTATCGAAACGTCCGCATGCAGCACTTCGCGAAAACGACCCTCAGCGTCGACGAGATAGATATAGTCACTGTGCGCGATGTCGTGCTTTTGGCGTTGCGCGCTGACACCGTACGCTTTCCAAATGGGCGCTAACTGCGCACGCGTTCCGGCTACGCCGATGGCTCGAACGTCGGATCGCGTGAAAAACGATCGCTCGGAGGCCAGCGTGTCGCGTTGTGGATCGACGGTGACGAACACGGCGCGCACGCTCGGCACGTGCGCCGCTCGAATGGCGGCGTCGATGTGGGTCAGCGTCAGCGGACAGGTGTCTTTGCAGTGCGTAAACCCAAAGTACAGCACGACGAGGCGGCCGCGCGATTGGGCCAGGTCGAACCTTCGGCCCGAGGTAGCAGGCAGTGCGAACGTCTTCGCAGGCGGCGCCGGGGTCAAAAGTGTGCCGTGCGTGCCCGAGGCGCTCGAAGAATGCGCGCAAGCCGCGGGAATCAATGCCATCGTCGCAATGGCAAGCAATCGCGCCGCGTGAGCTGCAAGCATATTTTCAGCATACCCTACATCCCGGCTGCGGGCGTACCCCACAAGTCGTTGAAGGGACACAAGCAGAGCTTGCGAGGGCGGAAGAGAAGAACGGACCATGAAACCAAACCGATTCGCCGCGCTGATCGCGGCATGCTTGCTGTGGCTGCCCGCCGCAACCGACGGCGCGAAAACAGCTTCGGCCGATCTGCGAATGCCGCAATACAAGCACGTCATCGTCATTATGGAAGAGAACAAGGCGTACGGGCAGGTGGTCGGGAGTGCTGACGCACCGGCGATTTCACGCTTGGCTCGTGCGTACGGAACGGCGACGCAGTTTTTCGCCGAGACGCATCCCAGCGAGCCGAATTACGTCGCCTTGGTCGGCGGTTCGACGTTTGGCATCCGCGACGACGATGCGTTCTACTGCAAGCCGCACGATGTGCGGCCCGCATGTCCGAACGCTGGCCGCGCCGGCTATCCAAATCATACGATCGAAGGCCCGTCTTTGGCCACGCAGCTCGAACGCGCGGGCCTCTCGTGGAAAAATTACAATGAGTCGCTGCCGCATGCGGGCTCACTCGCAACGATAGCGACGGATTCTCATGCAGCAAACGTTCCGCCCGACCTTTACGTGTACGCATCAAAACACTCCGGCTTCGTGAACTTCGCGTCGGTACAGAACGATCCGATGCGAGCAGAGCGTCTGGTCGGATTCGGTCAGCTTAAATCCGACTTGCGAAGCGGCAACGTTCCGAATTTTTCGCTCGTTATTCCGAATTTGTGCAACGACATGCACGGCGCGTCGGCGGCGGATTCGCCGCCTGACTGCCGTAGCGGACATTCACTCATTTGGCGCGGAGATCGCGAAGTGCAGACGCTCGTTGATGAGATCATGGCTTCGCCGATCTGGAAATCCCGCGACAATACGGCAATCGTCATTACCTTCGACGAAGATGACGGCGACGGAACGCAAGGCTGTTGCGGCAACAATCCCGGCGATCCGGCGAACGCCGGCGGAGGGCATATCGCGACCGTCGTCGTCACGAATCACGGCCCGCGCGCAAAGCAGGACGGCACGCCGTACAGCCACTATGCGCTCCTGCGAACGATCGAAGACGCCTTCGGAATTCACTCCTATTTGCGGCGCGCGAATGCGCCCGGCGTGCTGCCGATGCTGACGCTTTTCGCGACGACCCGATAGTGCAGCCGCTTGTGTTTGCGTTGCGCGTGTTCGTCGGCGCGGCGCTGGTGTTCGCGGGCGCGCTCAAAGTCGGACACTTCAGCGATGTGGCCTCAGCGATCGCGGGCTTCGAAGTGCTTCCGCGGGCAGCGGTCGCGCCGCTGGCGGTCGTGCTGCCGTTTTTCGAAATCGGCTTGGGTCTCTATCTAATCGGCGGGTTGTTCGCGCGCGGCGCAGCCGTGGTTGCCTGCGCGCAGTTTCTGATATACGCGGCAGCCATCGCCTCGGCGGTCGTCCGGCACATTCCCGCGGCGTGCGGCTGCTTCGGACCTGGCGATAAGACGCAGGCGGACTGGCCGCATGCGTTCTTCGATCTCGCGATGGCCGCCGTCTGCGCATTCGTCGCGTGGAAAGCGCCCGGGAGCTTGGCGCTCGATCGCCGTATCAGAAGCGAATGAATCGACGCACCGCCCTGTATCTGACCCTCGCGCTGGTCGCGATCGCGATTGGCGTGGCGACGTATTTCGCCAGACGCACGACGACCGTGTCGACGGTGGCAACGCAAACGCCGCATCCGGTCGCCGCGAAAATAGCGGTCGGAAAGCCCGCACCGCAATTTACTGCGCTCACGACCGCCGGACTGTTCGACTTGGCGAGGAGCAAGAAGCCGGTGTTTTTAGAAGTGTTCGCGACGTGGTGTCCGCACTGTCAGCGCGAAACCGCAGCGATCAACGAACTCTATGCGGCAGACAAAGCAAATGTCGCGTTCGTCGCAGTTTCCGGAAGCGAGACCGGAATGGACGGCCAGTCACCTGAAACCGCAAACGACGTTCTTACCTTCGCGCAGAAGTTCCACGTCAAGTATCCAATCGCGTACGACGGCGCGAAAACCGTCGCAAACCTCTACCTGCAGGACGGCTTCCCCACGATCGTCATCATCAATCGCGCAAAGAAAATCTCGTACATCGGCTCCGGCGAAATCCCCACCGACGAACTCAACGCCGCCCTCCAAAAAGTAATCTAAGGAACCGGCGTTAGTCGTTTATCGGGAAGGTGTAGTTG
>JALYTZ010000163.1 GCA_030854025.1 Vulcanimicrobiota bacterium | reverse complement strand
CCTCGATAACTCCGGGACGAACGCGGCCGTCGCGATAGAAACTGACGAAGCGCAATGGCTAGGGTTTAGTCGTGGGGTGCGGTTTCGGGGTGGCGGACTTCTTCGTGACGTCCTTGCGGACGATCGAGTTAATATCGGGGAGGTTCTTCGCCGCGGCGCTGTCGTGCGCGCGCCGCGCAGCCGCCGCTTGTGCAGCCTCTTTTGCGTTCTCGCGCTTCGCGATGTCGATCATATTATTGGCGGCGCCTTGTTTATTGCCCCAATTGCCGCCGGATTTCACCAGTGAAACGTGGCGCGCCAAACCGTGAGTCTTCGGATTGTAGTCATACGTGACGTGATACATCCCGACCAAGGCCGTGCCGTTCGGCCGGCGGATCCACATTTGAAGAACGTTTCCGTACGTTTTCGCATTGAAGTTCAAGTCGGGGCACGATTTGCCGGATTTAACGAGCACCACTTGTCCTTGCTTGTTCACTTCAACGTTGAACTCGGTGTGGAGCGCTCGGTTCGGCAAGCGAGGCGTCGGAAGCGGCCGCGGCGACACCGCGGCGCCGGCGACGGCGGGTGCGAGCGCAAGAAGGCCGGCGAGCGCGAGCGCCCGCGTACAATTCGAAGTCATTGTTAATTCCGTGAAAGAGCTGCGAAAGCGTTGCCGCACGCGGCGCACGCGATGACGACTTGGTAGTGTCCCGGCTGGTTATCAGGGGTCCGGTCGTCTTGAAGACCGTTCATCCCGCAATAACGACAGCGGGTCGCTGTGTAGTTCCCTTGGTCGTCGTTCTCGTTCACTGTTTTTGGGTCCTCGCCACACCCAGGCGTGCCGTTATCGTCCTGTCGAATGACGGGCTCGCCATGATCCGTTGGTCCTGTAGCATCCTTCTTGGGCTGCTTATCGCGTTTTCCGGTGTTGCGCCGGCGCGAGCCGCCCGCCCGATCGTCGATCTCCATAGGCTGGACGCGTACTTTGCCCTGTTCGCGCGGGACTCAAACGTGCCGTGGGAACCGACGGCGGTTCGTTTGGATACCTATTCGAGCGCGCCGGTTCAGTTTACAGCCTACAGCGTCGATCCTTCGGCGGTTATTGTGGCCGGAGCCGGTACGCGACCGCGCGCCATCGACACACGACGCGCGAAGCGCGTTGCGAGCTGGGAGTTCACGCCCCCGGGCGGCTACCAGTTCCAATCGAGTATGGTGAACGTGCCGCTGGGCAGCCGTGAAGGCTTTTTTGTCGTCGAGGCGCGTCGCGGAAACGTGGGCGAGCAAGTTTGGATAAATCGTTCGCGTATCGGACTGCTCACGAAAGAAACGCCGGCCGGAATGCTGCTCTACGGCGCCGACCTTGGGACCGGTGCCGCTCTTTCGAAGATGCGCGTGTCGTTTCTGGTGAACGGACGCTTTGACGTGCGCTCGACCGATGCGAGCGGGCTCATTCGGTGGAATGGGAATCCGCGTCCGATTTTTGCGCTGGCGCGATGGGGAGAGAGCAACGCGTTCGTGTCATTTCTTCCGCAACCTCCGCTGCCGTCAACCGTCGTCGGGGTGGCGCTCGACTCTGCCGTCGTTCACGCGGGTGATGCGCTGCACGTGGTCGGCTTCGCGCGTTCGCGCGCCGGGTCGAAGCTGCGTGCAGCGCGTGGAACGGTGGATTTGCGTTTACGTTTGCGTGGCGAAACTGCAGCTCGCACGACGCTTCGCTTGGATCGGGCCGGCGCGTTCCACGCCACACTGCAGATACCAAAGAACGCGCGTGCCGGGGACTATGCTGTAGTCGCCACGACGAACGGCGGGACGGCGGGTGCATCGGTGCACGTCGATGCGGATGCCGGCGGGCTTGCGCTGAGTGTTGCCGCGGCGTGCGCGCCGGTATGCTCGTCGTCGGCCGACATTCCACTGGTCGTGAAGGCGGAGCGAAGCGCAATCCCGGCTGCCAACGTGCCGCTAAACGTCGAAGTGGTGCGTTCGCCGCACATTATCTTCGGTCAAGCCGCGCAGGCGACGCCGTGGGGCATCACGCGCTGGCTGGAATCAACCATTCGCACCGACAGCAGCGGCGAAGCGAGCGTGTCGATTCCGCGGCCCACCGACGGCTTGGCTTCGACGTATGGCGTGCGCGTGTCTTCAGGCGCTGCCACCGCCGATACCCGCGTCGTGGTTCCGACCAGCTCGATCGTACTGCGCGTCGCGCTCGATCGCGACGAGCAAAGCGTCGGAACGCCGGTCGCATTCGATGTGGATGCGCAAGACGCGGCAACGGGCAAACCGGCAAGCGGCGTTCGCGTCACCCTGCAGTTGATGCACGGGGCGTCAGTGCAGCAGCAGGCACTGCAGCTCAACGCACTCGGACACGCGCGCGGAAGTTTTTCGTCGGCGCAAATCGGATCCAATCTCGTTATTGCGAGCGCGCCGAGCGAGGGCGGAGCCGCAATGGACGCGCAGCAGGTTCAAGTCGTTCCGCAGGCGCTGCAGCAAACCGAACGGACGAACAGCGGCGACGTTGCGATTTCGCTCGATCGATCGCACTATTCCGCCGGGGAACCCGTGCGTGCGAACGCGGCGCTCGATGGCGCGCACGGCGATGCGCTGCTCACATTCGAGAGCGCGCTCGGCACGCAAACTGCACTCGTCGCCGCATCTGGCGGTCGCGCCAAGGCTTCACTCCGAGCGCTCGACGCGCCGGGCGCGCTCTCGGTCGGCGCTGCGCTCGTGACCGCCGGCACGCTGCGATGGAGCACGATGCCGCTCGCGGTCGACGGCCCGGGCCGGCCCGAACCGTTTGCGCTTCGATTGGATCGCGAGCACTATGCACCCGGAAGTCTTGCAAAAGTGAGTTTGGAATCCATGCGCTCGGGCTCGGGCACATTCGCCGTTCGCGTTGCAAGCGGCGTACCGAGCGGATCGGCGCTCTTTGCATCGGCGCCACAGCTGCTGGCAATCGATACGACGTCATCGCAGGACAGCGCTCCGGCGGAACCGGCGTGGCATCCGTGGGTCGATTCGACCGGCAACCATGCACAGATCATTACGTTCGCGCAGCGAGGTTCACCGCCGCAGGATCTCACATTGGCCGATTCGGACACGCGCAACCTCTACTGGAAGGTCGATCGCAGCACCGGCGGCAGCCTCGCCGTGCCGGTTCCGTCAACGCCCGGCACGTACACGCTTTCGGTGCTGAAGATCAGCGACGACGGCGCGGTCAGCGCAGGCGCGGCCGATTTAGTCGTGGGCGATCGATGAGTAAGCCCGCGGCGAAGGACGCGACGGTCATGCTGCTCGACACGTACGGGCTCGTGTATCGCGCTTTTTTCGCTTTGCCGCCGCTTACGACGACGCGTGGGATGCCGATTAACGCAGCATACGGATTCACGATGATGCTGGCAAAAATCTTGGCCGACGAAAAGCCCACCCACGTTATCGCAGCATTCGATAAAGGCATGCCCGCGCATCGGGTAGCGATGTATAAGGAATACAAAGCGCATAGGGATCGGATGCCCGACGATCTCCGGCCGCAGTTCGCCCTGGTGCGCAAAATCCTCGACGTCTTTCGCATTCCAATCGTGGAAATCGAAGGCGAGGAGGCCGACGACGTGATTGCAACGCTCGCGCGACAAGCCAACGACGCTTCGGAGCGTGCGGTTGTCGTCACCGGCGATCTCGATTTACTGCAGATCGTTACGAGCGGAACGACGGTGCTGACGACTCGGCGCGGCATTACCGAACTTGGGCGCTACGATCCGGCCGCGGTCCGCGAACGCTTCGATCTCGAGCCTACACAACTCGCCGACTATCGCGGCCTGAAGGGCGATCCGTCCGACAATCTTCCGGGCGTTCCGGGGATCGGCGAAAAGACCGCGATAAAGCTCATCAAAGCAGCGGGCACGCTCGATGCGTTGGTTGCCGATCCGTCGCTCGCCGGAACGCCGAAACTCTGCAAGCTCATCGAAGAACACGGCGCGGATGCGCAGACGTATCGCGACGTCTCCACGATCAAGAGCGATCTCGACGTTACGTTGGATTGGGACGACGCGCTTTTCACGCCGCCCACAAACGATGCGCTCTACACGCTGTACAGCGAGCTGGAATTCAAGACGCTGCTTAACAAGCTCGACGTGCCGACGGAAATGCCGCTGTTCGTCAACGAGCGCAAGCTGGTCGGCCGTTATCGAACCTACGTCGCCGCGACGGATCCTCCCGAATACGTCGAACTCGCGCGCGAAATAGAGCGGTTGGCGTCGGCGCCGCGCGTGGCGCTCGCCGTCCGCGCCGGCGGTGAAATCGGCATCGCCGCCGAAGCCGGAACCGGTCTTGCGTTTCTTGCCGGTGCGCTCGATCGCGACCCGGTGCGAACGGCATTTACAAACGTGTGGCGCGGCGCAGGAACCATTGCTGCGTACGACAGCAAAGCCGTGCTCTCTCTGCTGACCGCGCACGGTTTGGAACCCCGTGAAATCGCCGACGATCCGATGCTCGGCGCGCATCTGCTCAATCCTTCGCGGTCCTTTGCGGCAATAACCGACGCGGCCGGCGAAATTCTCGGCGCAGCCGTGGACGACGACGCCGCCGCGCACGCCGACGCAACGCTGCAGCTCGCGGAAAGGACCCGCGACGAGCTGGACGCGCGCGGCCAGCTTCGACTGTACGAAGAAATCGAAGTGCCATTGGCCGCAGTGCTCTCCAAGATGGAGCGGGCCGGAATCACGATCGACCCGGCGCAGCTTGAAGTGCTCGCCACCGAAGTCAACGGCGCGATCGCGCGGCTGCAGCGCAACATTTTCGACTACGCCGGTGAAGATTTCAACATCGGCTCGCCGCAGCAATTAGGCGGCGTGCTCTTCGGCAAGCTCGGCATTCCCGGCGGAAAAAAGAACAAAACCGGCTGGGCGACCGGCGTTGAAGTGCTCGCGGGACTCGCGCGAGAGTATCCTATTTGCGCGAAAGTTCTCGAATATCGCGAAGTAACCAAACTCAAGAACACGTACATCGACGTCATCCCGCAACTGATCGATGCGCGCGATCGCCGGCTGCGCACCGTTTTCAATCAAACGGTTACGGCAACGGGACGCTTGAGTTCCACGAACCCGAACCTGCAGAATATTCCGGTGCGGGGCGATCTTGGCCGGCGCATCCGCAAGGCGTTCGTTGCGCCGGGCGAGGACTACGTGCTGCTTGCCGCCGATTACAGCCAGATCGAACTGCGTTTGATGGCGCATCTTTCCGGCGACCAGGCCATGCGCTCGGCATTTCACCAAGGTCAGGACATTCACGATTTCACGGCGCGCCAAATCTTCGGAATCGGACCTAACGGCGAAGTCGACGGCAATCAGCGGCGTATGGCGAAATCGGTCAACTTCGGCCTTCTGTATGGCATGTCGGACTTTGGCCTCGCCGCGCGGCTGGAGATCAGCCGCAGCGATGCGCGCGAGATCACGGCGGCCTACTTCGCGCGCTTTTCCAAAGTGCGCGAGTACATTGAAAGCGTCATCGAGGCCGGACGACGCGACGGCTACGTCAGCACGCTTTTGGGCCGGCGCCGCTACATGCCTGCGCTACGGTCGTCGAATTACATGCTGCGTTCGGCCGCGGAACGCGAAGCCACCAACGCACCGTTACAAGGGAGTGCGGCGGACCTTATGAAGCTGGCCATGGCGCGGATCGATCGCCGCACGGTCGACGGTAAACGGGCGCGGATGTTGCTGCAGATTCATGACGAACTCATTTTTGAAGTGGAGCGGGCTCACCTCAAAGACGTCGCGCAGCTGGTGCGCGACGAGATGGTAGGCGCGGTCGAACTGAGCGTTCCGCTCGAAGTTACCGTGAAAACCGCAAACAACTGGTACGACGTAGCGACGTACGAAGACGAGGTAATTGAAGATGCTTGAAGCGTTCCTGTTCGCTCTCGCAATCGGCAGCGCGTCACCTTCGCCCGCGCCCGCGCGCATCGTTACGGTAGAAGCGCCGCGAGCTACGCTGCATCTTGAGGTCGCCGATACGCAGCCAACTCGCGAGCATGGGCTGATGGACCGCACGCTCTTGCCCAAGAACACGGGGATGCTTTTCGTCTTCGATTCCGATGCCGACGTCGAGTTCTGGATGAAAGATACGCGGATACCGCTCGATATGGTTTTCGTGGCGGAGGACGGCACGGTCCGCGCGGTAGCGGCGCGCGTTCCGGTCGTTCCGCTCACCACGCCGGATGCATCGATTCCGCGCCGGCGCGCGCGGGCGAAGTTCGTCGTCGAGTTGCCGGCGGGCGAAGCCGCGCGGGACGGAATCCGGCCCGGCACCGCCATTTTGGGCATTTCAATCGTGCGCTAGCAGGCCTGCTAAATGCCCGAACTCCCCGAAGTCGAGACAATCGTTCGCGGATTGCGCCCGCGATTCACGGGAAAAACCATCGCACGCGTTGCGGTCGCGATGCCGAAAATTGCGGTCGCGTCCGACGGAATAGACTTTGCCGACACCGTGCGAGGGGCGCGCATCTGCGAGGTTTACCGCCGCGGCAAGTATGCCGTTATGGCCCTTTCGACGGGCTTTTTACTCGTGACCGGCCTGCGAATGACCGGACGGCTGGTAGCCGGCACGGTGGGTGACTTGCCGGTTCCCTACGCGCATGTGACGCTGGATTTCACGGACGGCAGTCGCTTGAGTTTTGCCGACGTGCGTCAGTTCGGCCGGATGCGGCTGGTGGCCGCCGGACACCCGTGGGACGCCGATCTAGGCGTCGAACCGCTTTCCGGGGACTTTACTCCTGAGCGCTTTATCGGTATGCTGTCGGGGCGGACAACGCCGGTCAAGGCTTTCCTCCTCGATCAGCGGCGCGTCGCGGGCATTGGAAATATCTACGCCTGCGAAGCGTTATGGGCCGCCGGGATACGTCCCGGCAAGCCCTCGAAAGCGCTGACGAAACCAGCGATTCGCCGACTGCACCATGCACTCGTGGAAATTCTCGGACGCGCGATCGATTTGCGCGGATCGAGTATCGACGACTACGTGGATGCTGAGGGACTGCAAGGCGGCTTTCAAAACGTCTTATCGGTCTACGGAAAAGCAGATGAACCCTGTTCGCGGTGCGGCCGCGCCATCGTTCGAACGGTCTTAGGACAGCGAGGAACGTGGTGGTGCCGAACGTGTCAACGGTAATAAAAAATAAAATAAAATAAAACGAAGGTAGGATACTCAACATCTCAACGACTGAAATCGCGCCGGCTCATCACGAAGAAGAAGATCAGCTCGCGCTCGAACAGCGCCTCTACGAAGAATCCCTCAAAGTGCTCGACGAAGGCCAGGTTCTCACCGGCGTCATCGTGCAAAAAGACAAAGACGAACTGCTGGTCGATATCGGCGGAAAGTCCGAAGGCATTCTTCCATTCCGCGAGCTTTCGCTTGCGATCGAACCCAAGGAATTGAAGGTCGGCGACACCCTTGAAGTCATGATCCACCGGATCGACGATCAAGACGGTTCGCTCTTTCTGTCCGAGCGCCGCGCGCGCGCACTCAAGACCTGGGAAAAGGTTATCGAAGCGCACGATCGCGACGA
>JALYTZ010000161.1 GCA_030854025.1 Vulcanimicrobiota bacterium | reverse complement strand
GAGCAGCACGGCGGTGCGCGAAGCGGAAAACCGTTGCAGTTCCACGTCGAGAATCGCGTTGATAAGTGAGGCGGACGTGGTCGACGGCAAAAACTCCAGCACGAGCTGCGATCCGATACGCTCGCAGTCGAGAACTCCGGCGGGCCTCCCCGCTCCGCCGAGTGCATTCAAGCAAACCGGCAAGGCATCGGGCGTCGTTGGTTCAATTGCAAGGACGATGATCGTTTCGCCGAACAATCGGCCGGCTTGCACGCACTGCGCGACGTCCTCCGGCAGCACGTCGTCGCCAGCCTCAACAAGCGCGTATTCGCGCGAGTGCAGCACTTGCGGTCCGAAACGAACCTCGGCACCGGCCTGCCGTAATGCCGCGGCTATACCGGTCCGCTTTTGCTCGTCCAGCACGACGTCGATTCGAAGCGTACGAGCCCAACCCACGATGCACGCATCTTTAGCCGCTAAGCGGCGTCACTCTTGCGAATGAGCGAAACTCAGCGGGCGCGCGTGGTCTCAGTCGGCAAAAACATCGCGTGGGTGGTTCTCGATCGAGAACTCGCGCCGCGACTTGCCCAACTCAAACGCATGACCGGTAAGCGTTCGATGCTCGCTCCCGGAGATGTCGTTCACGTCACGGTTCTCGAGGATGAGAAAACGTTGGTCGACCGTATCGAGCCGCGCACGTTCACGCTGGAACGCCGCACGGTCGACGGGCGCGCGAAGACCATGGCCGCGAACGTGGATACGATGGTCACCGTCACGGCGCTCGCCGATCCGCCGCCGAGGCTCACCACGCTCGACCAACTCTTGGCCTTTGCCGAACTTGCGCACCTACGCGCAATTGTGCTCTTTTCGAAGCCGGATCTCGTCGATTCCACCGTGCGCCGCACGCTGGTCGACCTGTACGCCGGCCTCGGCTACGATGCGCTCGTCATCAACCCGAAAACCGGCAACGGCGGCGCGGACATCGACGCACTTCGCGGACGGCTTCACGGACGGCATGCGTTGCTGTGCGGCGTTTCGGGCGTTGGAAAAAGCACGATGTTTAAGGCATTGGGCGGCGAGGCAACGATCGGCGACGTTTCGCGCTTTGGGCTTGGGCGCCAGACGACCAGTGCCGCCCGCCTCTACCGCCTCGACGACGGCTTCCTTATAGACAGCCCCGGCGTGGCCGAGTTCGGGCTGGGTCGCATCGATGCCGGGGAGCTGATCGGCGGCTTCCGTGAAATGGGCGAGCCGTCCACTCACTGCCGATTCAGCGACTGCAGCCACCTGCACGAGCCGGACTGCGGCGTCAAGGCCGCGGTAGCCGCCGGGAACATCGCTGCCAGCCGCTACGCGAGCTTCCGAAAGATTTTAGAGGCGATGGGCGGCTCGGCCGTAGGCCGAACGTGACGGATTGCGCCGCAGCGCAATCCTCTAGACCGGGCTGCGGAGGATGTGTTACAATCCGCCTCGTGCCCTACGTGGGCTCTTCATGCCAAGGAGTAGACTTTGCCCAATATCAAAGCCGCCGTCAAATGGGTGCGGCAGAGCGAAAAACGGACCACTCGAAATCTCGATGTAAAGTCGCGTTTGAAGACTCTCTACAAGAAAGCCGCGCACTCACAGGACGCGGAGCTTGGTAAGGACGTCGAGTCGCAGTTCGACAAGGCCGCGCAAAAGGGCATCATCCACCCAAACAAAGCAGCTCGCAAGAAATCGCGCATGGCCAAAGCCATGAAGACGGTCGCGACTGCGCCCGTGAAGTCCGCCAAGAAATCGTCCAAAACGAAATCGATCGCGAAAAAGAAGTCCGCCAAGTAATCGGCCTTCGCTTCCCTTCGAAAAGCCGCCCGATTCGGACGGCTTTTTTCGTTGGGGCGTGAAAGATCGCATCGTAATGGAGAGCAGCCGCACGGTTTCGGCAATTCAAGACGATCCTAAGGCCGTCTTGATCACATCGCTCGCCCGCGAACTGCATCGCGCCGGCGTTTCGTCGGATCAATTGCAGCAATCGATCAGCTCCGCAGCCGACGCGCTCGGCCTCCAAGCCGAAATCCTCGCATTTCCAACGATGATTCAGATCGCGGTGGGTCCGCGGTATGCGCAGCAAATCGTCGTCCTGCGCATGACTCCCGGGAAAGTGAATCTGCGAAAGCTCGCGGGCATCGACGCCGTCTTTGACGATTTGCTGAACGCCCGCATCGACATCGACGCCGCGATCGACTACCTACGCCACATCGATCGACGGGTGCCGCTCACGCCGGCCTGGCTTTCAATCGCCGGGCTAGGCATGGTCGCGTTCGGCGTGGCGGTTATTTTGGGCGGCGGCATCAACGAACTCGTCGTCGCCGCCTTGATCGGCGTTGTCACCGGATGCATCTCGGCTCTCGCACAGCGCTATGCGGCGATCGACCGCCTTTTTGAAGTCATCGCGGCGTTCATTGCAACGCTCATCGTCGCGGCGTACACGCATTTCATTGCGCCGACGAACTTGTACATTTCGATCGTCGCGGGCGTGGTCGTGCTGCTGCCCGGCTACTCACTCACCCTGGCGCTCAACGAACTGGCGAACCAAGACCTCATCGCAGGCACGGCCAGGTTGGGAAGAGTCTTCGCCGTCTTGCTCTCGCTCGGATGCGGAGCGCTGCTGGGCTTTGCCGTCGTGGGGCCGCATTTTTTGGACGCCGCACAGATCGTTCCTCACCCGGTGCGCTCAACGTTTTGGATTGCCGCGGCGATCATTATGTCGCTTGGGTTGTCGATCGATCTGGACGCGCGCCGGCGCGATTTGATTTGGGTCTTTCTCGCATGTTTCGTTGCGCTCGGTTCCGCGCACATCGTCGGCGATCTGCCGATTCATCAAATCGGCGCGTTCGTTTCGGCGTTCATCTGCGGCCTGGTCGCAAATCTTGGAGCCCGCTTCCTGCGGGTGCCGCAGCCGGTGTTTCTGGTCCCGGCGCTTCACGTGCTGGTTCCGGGGTCGCTCAGCTATCGCAGCGTGCTCTTCATTTTCTCGGCGCGTTATGGCGACGCAGCATCGCTAGCCTTCAACGCACTGGTCGTCGGCATTCTCATCGTGGCCGGCCTCTTGCTCTCGCAACTAATTTTTCCATCGAGCACGCTGCGCTTTCGGCGCACCGCTTAGGGCTCGACGTTTAGCGCCAGGCGCGTCGTGCGATCGGCGCGCGCAACGGGCAGAACGTGCGCGCGCACCGCGTCGCGCAGAAGCGCCCCGTCGCGCCCTTTGAATGCGATGCGAAAACGCCACTCGTTGTTGAGACGCGCGATCGGGTACGGTGCCGGGCCGAGCACTTCGCCGACGCGCGCAGATTCCAACAGCCGCGCATAGCGTACTGCTTGGGCGAGCGCAGCCGGCCGGCTGCGCCCGATGACGCCTAAATACATCAGCTCGCAGTCCGGCGGATAGCCGATTTCACGCCGCTCGGCAAGCTCGAGCGCCGCAAACCCTGCATAGTCGTGCGTTGCCGAATACACGATGGCAGGATGCGCCGCCGAGTACGTCTGCACGATCGCTTCGCCGGGCCGCGCTCGGCCGCTGCGTCCGCAGACCTGGGTAATGAGGCCGAAACTGCTTTCGGCGGCGCGAAAATCGGCGGCGTGAAGACCGATGTCCGCAGCGACGACGCCGACCAGCGTGACGGTCGGAAAGTCCAAGCCTTTCGCGACCATTTGCGTTCCCACCAGAACGTCGCCTTCGTTTGCGAAATCATCGAGTAGGCGCGCGTGATCCCCGATGCGCGTGGTCGTGTCGCTGTCCATGCGAATGACGCGCGCGCCCGGATAGAGACGCGCCACCTCTTGCGCGACTCGTTCGGTGCCTACGCCGAACTCGCGAATGGTCGACTGGCCGCAGGCGGGGCACTGCTGCGGAATCGCACGCTGCGCGTCGCAATAGTGACAGCGCAGCAAGTCGTCGGAGCGATGCACCGTCAGCGAAACGGTGCACCGCTCGCATTGCGGCACGTACCCGCAGGAACGGCACAGCATAAAACCCGCGCTGCCGCGACGGTTCACGAAGAGGACGGTTTTTTCGCCCCGTTCCAGCCGGTCATCGAGCTTCTGCGCGAGCGGCGCACTGAAAATACGTCGATTGCCCGCTTCGAATTCGCGAGCCATGTCGACGATTTGCACGGCTGGCAGCGGCAGCTGCGTCGCTCGTTCGCGCAGTTCGAGCAGTTCGATTCGCCCCGCGCGCGCTTGCGCGTACGATTCGAGCGCCGGCGTCGCGCTTCCGAGCAGCAGCACGCCATTTTCGATTCGCATGCGCTCGCGCGCGACGGTAACGGCGTTGTAGCGCGGCGACGTGTCCTGCTTGTACGAGCTTTCGTGGGCTTCGTCGACGACCAAAAGCCGTACGTTTTCTAACGGCGCAAAAACGGCGCTGCGCGCGCCCACGACCACATCCACTTGTCCGCGCCCGCACGCTTGCCACGCATCAAAACGCTCGCGCTCCGAAAGGGCTGAATGCAGCACCGCAACCCGCTCCCCGAAAATTTGCTCGAAACGGCGCGCGGTCTGCGGGGTCAGCGAAATTTCGGGAACGAGCACGATCGCGCGTCCACCGGCAGCAACGGCGTGGCGAATGGCCTCGATATACACGAACGTCTTGCCGCTTCCGGTGATGCCGTGCAGCAACGCTTCGTGAAACGACTCCGCTCGGAGGTAACCGATGATGCGACCGGTCGCCGCCTGCTGCTCGGTCGTGGCGACAAACGGCGATGTGCCGAACGCGCGGCGCGGACGATCGCGAGCCGGTTCGATCGCGTCTTCGATAATCGCTCCGGCCTTAAGTGCGCGCGCTATGATGCCGGCGGAGAAACCGGCGAGAAG
>JALYTZ010000134.1 GCA_030854025.1 Vulcanimicrobiota bacterium | reverse complement strand
GAAACGTTCGAGCGAAGCATCGAGCGCGAAAAGCACCGAAACGGGCGGCGTCCATGGCGTTTGCCCTTGATGTGCGAATTCGCGCGCTTTGTTTAAATCGAGATAGAATTTCGGCGTTGCGGCGGCGTCCATTTTGGCCCAGGCGCGTTCGCTTGCGGCAACCATCGCGATGCCCGGCGGAGCGGCGAGAACTTTTTGCGACGCGCTAACGACGATGTCGAATTGCCACTCGTCCATTCTAAAGTCGCTGGCGCCGAGGCCACTCACCGAATCGACCAGCGTGATCGCGGGATGTTCGCGCGTCACCGCAGCGATTGCCGCCATGTCGTTTTGGACGCCCGTCGACGTCTCGTTATGCGTGAGCAGAATGCCGTCGAAGCGTCGCTCCGTATCGGCGCTCAGGCGCCGGCGCAGCGCTTGCGGATCGAGCGCATGTCCAAGCTCGGTTTCGAGAACTTCAACGTTGCAGCCGTAGGTGCGCGCAATAGCGATTAAACGGCGTCCAAAAACGCCAACCGGACATGCGAGGAGCGTTTCGCCTGCGCTAAACGTGCTAGCGATCGCTGCTTCCAAGCCGCCCGTGCCCGAACATCCTAGAAAAACGATGTCGTTCGACGTTCCGAAAATCGGTCGCAGACGTTCGGTAAGCGAGCGCACCAATTCGGAAAATTCCGGCCCCCGATGATCGATCATGGGCTTGCTCGTTGCTGCAAGCACGGGCTCGGCTACGGCAACGGGACCGGGGATAAACAACAGATTTTTCATGCTCGTTAGCGCTTCGCCGTTAGCTTGGTTGCGGCTCTTTTTTTACGTTCGGGAACTATGTCGGACGGTGATCTCGTTACTGGCGCGAGTGCCCGTCCCGGCGACGTCCTTCTCTTTATCAAGACGCTCGGGTCGGGTATTCTCATTTTCGCCACGATAATGTAAAAAAAACGGGAATACGCGTGCGTATGAAAACGCGCGTTTTAGGCCGTTCCGGCATCTCGGTCGGCGAGATCGGCTACGGCGCAATGGGATTGACGTGGGCGTACGGCGAGCCGATTTCGCCACGCAACGAAAGCGATGCTATCCGGTTGATTCATCGAGCGATCGAGATCGGGGTCACGCTTTTCGACACTGCCGATGTGTACGGGCCGTTCACGAGCGAGGAATTGGTCGGCAAAGCGCTGCGCGACCGGCGCTGCGCGGTCGTCATCGCGACGAAATGCGGAATCGTGCCGCGCGAGAAGAACGCTTCGGGACCGCAGCAGCGCAACGGCAGTCCGGCGTATATCAAGGCGGCCTGCGATGCATCGCTGCACCGGCTTGGGATCGATACGATCGACCTCTACCAACTGCATCGAGTCGACCCGAACGTTCCGGTCGAAGAGAGCGTGGGCGCGATGGCCGACCTGTTGGCGGCGGGCAAAATCCGGGCGATCGGTCTTTCCGAAGTCGACGTCGATACGCTCGTGCGCGCGTCGGGGGTGCATCCGATTTCGACGCTTCAGTCGGAACTTTCGTCGTGGACGCGCGACGTGGTGCCCGAAATTCTGCCGTGGTGTGAAAGCAACAACGTTGCACTGCTGGCGTACTCGCCCCTTGGACGCGGCTTCTTAACGGGCCGGCTAAAACCAAGCGACATCAAGCCCGGTGATTTTCGAGCGACGCTCCCGCGTTTCGACGCGGAAAATTTCGAAGCTAACCAGCGCATCGTCGATACGGTGAACGTGCTCGCACGCAAGCTGGGCATCACGAGCGGTCAGCTCGCGCTCGCATGGGTGCTGGCGCAAGGACGCAGCGTGGTGCCGATTCCCGGAACGAAGCGCCTACCGTATCTCGAAGAAAACGCCGCCGCATCCGCGGTTGTGCTTCCACCCGATACGGTAGCCGCGTTAAATGCGCTGCCGCCCGCTGCGGGCGGCCGCTACGCTACCTAAAGGCCGCGCTTTAACGCTTTCGTGTGGTGACAACGCCGTTGCGGCGCTTGCGTTCGGGGCGTACGCCTTTGAGCGTGCTCCGCCGCATCGGGACGACGTTATTCGCCCGCCCGCTTTCGTCGCCTAGATCGACCGGCGTGATCACGCGTTTGCCGAGCGCGTGATAGAAGACTTCTGAGAGTTCCTCGACCGGCACGAACGTCATCGTGTCGCGGACTTCCTTGGGAATGTCGTCCAAGTCCATCTCATTGCGTTTCGGCAGCAGAATTTTCTTGATGCCGGCTCGCTTTGCGCCGAGAACCTTTTCTTTGAGGCCGCCGATCGGCAGCACTTGGCCCGTCAGCGTGATTTCGCCGGTCATCGCTAAGTCGTGCTCGACTTTGATGCCCGTCAGCATCGATGCAATCGAGGTTGCGAGCGCGATACCTGCGGACGGGCCGTCCTTAGGCGTCGCGCCGGCCGGCACGTGAATGTGCAGGTCGTGCTTGCTGAAATAATCGTCGGGCAGCCCGAGCTCGTTCGAGCGCGAGCGCAAGAACGACACCGCCGCTTGCGCGCTCTCTTTCATCACGTCACCGAGCTGACCCGTGAGCACCAGCTTTCCGGTGCCCGGCATCGCTTGCGTTTCGATGAAGAGAATGTCTCCGCCGACCGGCGTGTAGGCCATTCCCGTCGCTACGCCTACGGACGCCACCCGTTTTTTCACTTCGTTGTAGAAGCGCGGACGGCTCAAATACTCCGCGAGGTTTTCCGGTTTGATGCGCGCTTTGAAGCGCGGCTCCTCGGCAATCTTGCGCGCTACTTTGCGGAAAACGGTCCCGATCTCGCGCTCGAGATTGCGCACTCCGGCTTCACGCGTGTAATCACCGATGATTGCCCGCAAGGCCGAGTCGGATATTTGGGCCTGCGAGTCTTTTAAGCCGTTGCCTTCGCGCTGCTTCTTGACCAGATAGCGCTTCGCGATCTGCACTTTTTCCAGTTCCGTATATCCGGCGAGCTGGATGATTTCCATGCGATCGCGCAACGGCGGACTGATCGTATCCAGGCTATTTGCCGTGCAGACGAACAGCACTTGCGAGAGATCGAACGGCAAGTCGAGATAGTGATCTCGGAAGCTGTTGTTCTGCGAGGGATCGAGCACTTCGAGCAGCGCCGATTGCGGATCGCCGCGATAGTCGGAGCCGACCTTGTCGATCTCGTCGATCATGAGGACCGGATTGCGCGTTCCCGCATCGCGAATGGCGCGAACGATCGTGCCGGGCATCGAACCGATGTACGTGCGCCGGTGCCCGCGAATCTCGGCTTCGTCACGCACGCCGCCGACGGACAGGCGAACGAACTTGCGGCCCATTGCGCGCGCGATCGACTGTCCAAGCGAGGTTTTCCCGACGCCCGGCGGGCCTACAAAGCAAAGGATTGGTCCGCTCAGACGCTTCTTGAGTTTGCCGACCGCCAAATACTCGACGATGCGCTCTTTGATCTTTTCAAGATCGTAATGGTCCTCGTCTAAGATTTTGCGCGCTTCCTTGATGTCGATGTGATCGTCGGTCTCTTTGCTCCACGGGAGCTGCACGAGCCAGTCGAGATACGTGCGGATGACGCTGTACTCGGGGCTGGCCTGCGGAACCTTCGAGAGACGATCCAGCTCGCGGTCCGCCGCTTTTTTTGCGTCTTCGGGCATCTGAGCTTCGTCGATTTTCTGGCGCAGCTCGTTGGTTTCGGCCTGCTGCGGATCGACTTCACCCAGTTCTTCTTGAATGGCGCGCAGTTGCTGACGCAAGTAAAACTCGCGCTGGTTCTTTTCCATTTCGCGTTGAATGTCGGATTGGATCTTGTGGCCCAGCTCGACGACTTCCAACTCTTTGGTGAGCAACATCGTGAGTTTGCGCATGCGCTTTTCGGTATTGCGCTCTTCCAAAAGCGCTTGCCGGTCGCTGGTCTCCAAACGCATCGTCGAGGCGACGAAGTACGTAAGAAGGTTCGGGTCCGTAATATTCTGGACTTCCATTTCCATTTCGCGCGGCGCCTGCGGCAGATAACTTAGCAGACGCTGAAAGAGCGTCGCGAGATTACGCTGCATGGCGGTGAGCTCTTCCGAATCGCGCGTGGAGTCCGGCAATTCGGTGTAGGTCGCGACCAAATACGGCTCTTCTTGCGTGAACCGCTCGATCTGAAAGACCGACTGGCCTGCGACGATGCACCGCAGCGTTCCGTCGGGAACCTTGAGCATCTTCTGCACGGTGCCGATCGTGCCAATGCGATGCACGTCGTCGGGACCGGGATTTTCGATCTCTTTGTTTTTCAGCACCGTCAGACCGATCGGTTTGCCTTCGCGCAACGCTTCTTCGACGAGCGCGATGCCCGGTTTCTTGACCACGGCGAGCGGAATGACGGTGTTGGGAAAGAGCACCGCCTCCTGGAGCGGCAGAATACCGATGGAGTTTGCAATAACGATGGGCGAACGTTGCTGCTGTTGAGCAGGCATCTAAACCAGAGTCCTCTTGACGATCATGCGAATTTCAGTGCGCGTTGTGGGGATGTATTCGAGCTCGGCGATCGGCAGGGCGATCGTCAGGATGCCGTCTGCATACGTTGCGGTTACCTCGCCGTACTGAACGGTCACCGGCAGGCGGATCTTCTTGACGAACTCGCCGTAGACGATTTCCTTTTGCAGAAACGAGCCGCGCCGGCTACGGGCCGAGTCGAGGCGTCGCCCCGATATGAAGAGATGACGCTCGTCCACGAATACGCGCAGACTCTCCGCCTGCGCACCCGCGGCCTCGACCTTGACGAAGAGCATCTGACTCTCTTCGTCGAGCAGAACGTCGACGTTCGGCTCAAACCGGCCGCCGCGTCCGCGGTACGCCAGCTCCGAAAACAGCCGCTCGATTTCCGAGCGCGGGTCGTCAACGTTCATCGATTCGTGAAACCCCGTGTTTTAGCAATCGGATGCGGAGAGTGCCAGCTCCCTATGGGATTGGGTTGGGAAGCGGCTGGCCGCCCGGCCAGGCAACGCACGGGTCCAAACG
Organism: Vulcanimicrobiota bacterium; assembly: GCA_030854025.1. Taxonomy (GTDB): domain Bacteria; phylum Vulcanimicrobiota; class Vulcanimicrobiia; order Vulcanimicrobiales; family Vulcanimicrobiaceae; genus JALYTZ01. The sequence continues at coordinate 2,654 of JALYTZ010000134.1, read as the reverse complement.
GATATGCAGGGGATCGAGCGCGCCCGACGGCAGCTTCACCTGAAACTCTTGCTGGTAGTTTGTTTTCACCCCGAACTTGCGTTCCGGCGGAAATTGCGTGACGGTTGCGTCCGGCAAATGCGTCGACGCGAAGACGACGTTGATCGCGCGACTATCCGCGCCCGACATGTAATCGCTCTTGCGCTGCCCTAAGAACGTATTGCCGTCTTGACGCGTGTAGAGGTAGCCGATGATCTCACCATCGATGAATGTCGAGGTTGCAACCACTTTGTCGATACGCACCGTTTCGGCGCCTTTGCCGGTGCCGTTGAGCGGATGCGGAACCGCAACGGCGGAATCGAGACATGGGCCATTGTTCAGCGGCGAAACCGCGAGAAGTAACGCGAGCGTAGTCAACATGACGATAGCGTTCGTGCGCCGTTCTATGCCTTCCCGTTTGCGCGCGTTGCGGCGATAACCACGGCCAAGGCGAGCGCATCCTCGACGACTGCGACTGCCGCATCGGCTAAGCCGCTTCGCTCGACGAGCTCTTTGCGCGCGCGCATCATGGCGAATGCACAAGCAACCGCCGATGCAGCGGCAGTTCCGGCAAGCCCCACGCGCGTGAGACGGGAGCCGGCGGGCAGACAACGCGTTGCGATGCCTGCTGCGCCGGCGCGCGCGACAAGCGCCGGCAGGGCCGTGCGCGGTCCGGCAAACGGCATCTTATCGGCGGCCAGTTCGCCGGCGAGCGCGAGCGCATTGCGGAGTGGAAAGCGTCCCGTGCGCTTCCAGCGCGACGCAAACGGAGCGACGCTCGCGCGCATGCCCGATCCGGCTCCCAGAAGTGCAGCAGAAACGTAGGCGTTCATGAAACGGGTATACCCGCAACCAATGAATGCCTACACGGCGTACGGCGATTCGCGCAATCCGCCGCTGCTGTTTCTGCACGGCATCCGCCTCGGCCGCGAAATTTGGGAACCGCACGCCACGGCGCTCGCCGACGCATACTACGTTCTAACAGTGGACCTGCCCGGCCACGGAGCGCTCGCCGACGTGCCGTTCAGCGTTGCAACGGTCGGTGCGCTGCTAACCGAGATCGTCGACGACGTGCTCGCCCGTCGTCCGCCGGTCCTGATCGGGTACTCGCTCGGCGGATACGTCGCGATGCAATTCGCGCACGACACGCCGGAGCGCACGTCCGGCGTGCTTCTTGCCGGATGCACGAGCGACTTAAAAGGCTGGCAGCATCATCCGTACGACTGGCTCGTGCACGCCGCGAATTCGGTGCCTTCGGGCGTGCTGCGCGCGGCCATCGCGGCCACGTTTCGCGTCACGCTGCCTTCCGCGGTTGCCGACACGGTCATACCGCTGCGCTTCAACGCGTCCGTATTCGGCGACGTAAAGCGTGCAAAAACCGGCTTAACGTCGAGCGAACTCCTGCGCTCCTACGATAAGCCGGTTCTCATTGTGAACGGCCAGTGGGACGTTTTCTTTCGCGCCGACGAAGCGAAGTTTGCGAAAGCCGCGCGCGCGCCGGTACGCCTGATACGCCGTAGCGATCACGTCGCGCCCTTGCGCAAACCCCACCAGTTCACCGCGCTCGTGCGGCAATTCGCCGAACGCGTGTACGGATAGTTCGCCGGTTACTGCTTGCCGATTTTTTGATTGCGATTGTTCAGCAGATAGATCTTGTCGGCATGACGAATGCCTAACGCCTTTTGATCGTATATGATGCCGACGTACTGTCCGGCGTGGACCTTTTTCATTTGGTACGTCGTCTTTCCGTCGTCGGAGAACACTTGATCGAACTTCGGTAAAAGTACGAAGCTGAGCACCCGGTGCGTTTTCGGATCGCGCACTTTGATGTTCGTCGTCGATACGTGGGTGGTGATGCCGTAGAACGTGGATGCCGCCGAAGCGAGCTGCGGAACGGCCAGAGCGAGCGCTAACGCCGCCGCGGGTAGGACGAAACGATAATTACGCATGGTCGTATTATACCCGGGCCGGAAGAGCTATACCCCTCGACCGGAGCAGGGGCCATTCCGGGCCGCAGGAACGTATTGCGGCCATGGACGCGACGCCTGCGAAGCACCGCACGCTCCTGCGCCGCCTGGGCGCGTTTGATGCGGCGCTCATCGTCATGGGCGGCGTTATCGGCTCGGGAATTTTTCGCAATCCGTCGGTCGTCGCGCAACGAGTACACACTGCGGGTGCGATCATGCTCGTGTGGGGCATCGGCGGTGCGGTTGCTCTGCTCGGCGCGTTCGTGTTCGCCGAACTTGCAGCGCGGCGTCCCGCCGACGGCGGACTGTACGCCTACATGCGCGATGCGTTTCATCCTGCCGTTGCATTCGCGTACGGAGTCACGCTGCTCGTCGTTTCGCAGAGCGGCGGCATGGCTGCGGCGGCGGTCACCTTCGCCGGCTACTTCGAACCGCTCACCGGACTTCACGTGAACGCGACACTGCTGACCGTCGTAGTGCTCGCCGTCCTCACAATCGTGAACTGTCTGGGCGTGCGATCCGGCGGCAATCTGCAAAACGCATTCATGGTGCTGAAAATCGGTGCCATCGCGGCGCTTATCGGGGCCGGGTTGTTCGCGCATCCGTCGGCGAGCGCAGCGGTTCCCGCGATGGGATTTTCGACGACGTCCGATCTGCTCACCGCAATGG